>JAZMZZ010000207.1:0-3557 GCA_045586245.1 Lachnospiraceae bacterium
CCGGGACTTATCGGTTCTTCCGTAAATGAACTTTGTGAACTGGCACGTAATCTTATTTTTACAGTGGATATGCTGAAAAAATACGGTAAGGATGTATCCTTGTTAGAAGAAATGGCAGAGTTCTATGAGGTTGTAAAAGGAATTGCTGCTGATTGTAAGGATGAGCTTTTTGCAGACGGCGAAGCCATGGACTTCTGGAACCGTATCGGTGATGCGAAAGAGAACTATCGTGAAAAGATTTATGGCGGTGTGACAGGAGCACGTGTCACGGTTTCTGCTGCTGATTTAGCAGATACACTGGCTTACTGGCTTGAGGTTGTTAATGCCGGACTTAGCAAGGGTGTGAAGATGGCAGGCGATGTATGTCCTGCATATTTCTACTATGAAGTGACAGGATATAGCGAGAATGAAGAGGGCGTGATGCCGCTTCATTTTAAACAGCATATGCTTCCGTTATTCTTGGAAGGCGCAGTGCGTTATATGAAACTTCCTATCGGAGCGGATAACAGAAAGTCCTTATACGACCATGTTAAGGCCAGTGATTTATACGATAAGAAACTTTCCATGTACAAAGTAAATGCTTCCTTAAAGGATACTACTTTTGAAGCGGGAAGATGTTGTTCCTTTACTCCGGGCTGGCTGGAAAATGAATCTATCTGGCTTCACATGGAATACAAATATCTGTTGGAATTAATTAAGGGCGGTCTTTATAAGGAATACTTTGAAGACTTTAAGAATGCGGCAGTACCGTTCCTTGACCCTGATGTATACGGAAGAAGTACATTTGAAAATTCTTCGTTTATTGCCAGCAGTGCAAATCCGGACACCAGAATCCACGGCAGAGGTTTTGTGGCAAGACTTTCCGGTTCTACGGCAGAATTTTTACAGATGTGGACACTTATGATGTTTGGTAAGACTCCGTTTTCCATGACGGAAAAAGGATTGGCCATTACATTTGCACCAGCGCTTCCTGAGTATCTGATTCCGGAAGATGGTGTGGTGGAAGCCAAATTTATCGGTACGACGCTTGTTACATATAAGTTCCCTGCAAAGAAAGACTATATTCCGGGTGAGTACAGTGTAGGTAAGATTACAGTGGCTTGGAAGGATGGCAGTGTGGTTGAAGCCTGCGGATGTATCTGCGGAAAAGATGCAGAAGCCGTACGTAACGGTGAGGCAGAGAGCATTATCGTGGAAATAAAGTAATAAGGTTTCTGTTTTGAGAAATTAAAATATGGGCAGAAAGTGTATTTGGCACTTTCTGCCTTTGTTATTGATATGGTATACTATAGCAGATGATTATTTACTATAGGAGTAAACTATGGATTTATTCGAATATATGAGCAACAAAAATAAGGAAAAAGAATCACCGCTGGCAGCCAGAATGCGTCCGCGCACTTTGGAAGAAGTCGTTGGTCAGCAGCATATTATTGCTAAGGATAAATTGCTGTATCGTGCGATTAAGGCAGACAAAATCAGTTCCATCATTTTTTACGGACCACCCGGAACCGGTAAGACGACGCTTGCAAAAGTAATTGCGGGTACAACGAGTTCTGAGTTTATGCAGATTAATGCAACCGTAGCCGGTAAAAAAGATATGGAAGAGGTCGTTGCCAAGGCAAAAGAATTGCAGGGTATGTACCAGAAGCGTACCATTCTTTTTATTGACGAAATTCATCGCTTCAATAAGGGGCAGCAGGACTATCTTCTTCCGTTTGTGGAAGACGGTACGATTATTATTATTGGTGCGACAACCGGGAATCCGTATTTTGAAGTAAATGGGGCTTTGATTTCCCGCTCCATGATTTTTGAACTTAAGCCGATTGAAAAAGAAGATATTAAGACCTTAATCAAACGTGCCCTTACAGACAGTGAACGGGGCATGGGTGCGTATGAAGCGGTAATTACCGATGAAGCACTGGATGCGCTTGCGGATATTGCCGGTGGCGATGCCAGACATGCGCTGAATGCGATAGAACTGGCAGTGATGACAACCGAGCGCAATGCGGAAGGCAAGATTGAGATTATCATTCCGGTTATCGAAGACTGTATCCAGAAGCGTGTGGTTCGCTATGATAAATCGGGCGATAACCATTACGATACGATTTCTGCATTTATCAAAAGTATGCGTGGCTCCGACCCTGATGCGGCATTGTACTATCTGGCCAAGATGTTATATGCCGGTGAAAGCATTACATTTATTGCGAGACGTATTATGATTTGTGCAGCAGAAGATGTGGGAAATGCAGACCCGATGGCACTTGTGGTAGCAACCAATGCATCCATGGCAGTCGAGCGCATCGGTATGCCGGAGGCCCAGATTATTTTGGCACAGGCAGTTTCCTATGTGGCAACCGCACCTAAGAGCAACGCCGCGTGCAATGCTATTTTCGAAGCTCTGGATAAAGTAAAAGAAACGGGCAATTTGCCGGTGCCGACACATTTGCAGGACGCCCATTATAAAGGCAGTGCAAAACTTGGTCACGGAATTGGATACAAATATGCCCATGATTATAAGAACCACTATGTAAAACAGCAGTATCTGCCATACGAATTGACAGGTAGTGAATTCTACCGCCCGACAGGTAATGGTTACGAGGTTAGGATTCGCGAGCATATGAAAAAGATTAAGAGCGAGGCGGAAGAGTAGAAGAGAAAAACGAGGGAGCAGATTTATTAATCCGCTCCCTCGTTTTGGTTTGTAATTTATGGATATGTAATAACCCAATCAGTAAAGTGAATGCGAGGTGCATCTGCTTCATCAGAGGTCGTGGTGTACGGACCATATGTACAGCCGACAAAGCCACCTGCAAGTTCCGAAGAAAGAAACGCAGTGTCAATTTCATTTGCAACAAGTACATCATTTGCATAGAGAGAAGCTTTTCGTCTGTTTCCGACGAGTGAAAGTGTAATGCCTTCTTTTGCGCCTGTGTTCCATACCGGTCCGAGATTACATTCGCCAAGTGTGGTAATGGCACCTTTTTCGTTTTTGGTTGCAATGACAACTTGATTTGTTCCGTCATTTGAAATCATAAGAGTGAGGTAGTTGTCATCGCTATGGATATAAAGCAAACCGGCTTTGGCAAAAGAACTGTCAAACGGTTCTACCTTGATATCTACCCGGAATTTATATTCCTGCTGACGGATTCCTATGTAGGTAGAAGTTTTATCGCGATTATCCGGTGTAGCTACCGACGGTGCCAGAGATATCTCGTTTTCGCCTTCGATATTGTACATTCCCGGAGCCGGATGACGGAAAGTCATGAGTCGCTTGTCGAGGGTATCTGTATAGCGTACATGGATTTCCTTTTCAAAGCATTTTTCTCCGGAAAGATTGTCTGCGCAAGGGAGGTTAATTTCCTGTTCAAATTTACCCTGGCCAACTCCCGGATTTACAACAGGCCATCCGTCTTCCCAGATAACTTCGGCGATAAATGTTTCACGACCAAGTTCTGTGATTCCGTCAATCGGTCTGGTACCGAGCATGATTAAATACCATTGTCCGTCTTCTGTGTCAACAAGATCACCATGGCCGATGTTCTGGATGGCACTTTTTT
>JAZMZZ010000208.1:0-16307 GCA_045586245.1 Lachnospiraceae bacterium
AACTGGATGGAGAGGGATGCACTGTTTGCAAAAGATGTGCAGAGACAGTGTGAAAAGAATGGATATTTATCTTTGATAAATGACGGGAATATGGAGATTGAGAAAATGATAAGAATAATTGAGAAACATTTGAAATTAAAGTAAATATGCCAATTGACATATATCTGTTTTGAAATTATAATTAATATGTACTAAAGAAAAAGGTTGTCGGACCAAATGGTTCGGCGACCTTTTGTTATTTAGTGCATTTACCAGGGGAATTGGAGGACGTGCTTTTATCCATTCCGAGCCTTACGGAAAGGATGATGCTTATGAGTACATACGAAGAATTTATGGTAATCTTGACGATAGCGTTAGTGATTATATCAATTCTTAATATGAAAAATAAGAAATAGCCGTTCTGCCCCTTCGAAAAGTAGAACGGCTATTTCTTAGTCAATTTATATTTCGCCGGGACGGGTGAATCGCACTCACCTTCCGACTTCCTTGCTAAATGTATTGTATCATACATATATATCTTTTACAACAGTGTTTTGATAAGTGTAAATGAGAGCCTTTATTATGGTGTTTCAAGGGAAATGTTTCCAATTGATGATATGCAGTTCTTTTTCATTCTTTTCTTTTCCCGGGAGGATTTTTATTGTAAAATAAGCATGTATTCTTTGGTAAGAATACGAATAAGTGGTATAATTATTCAAGAACAAAAGAGAAGGGTGTTTTTATGAAGGGTGTAAAATTAAACAAAAAGCATATTTTTATATACGAGTTGGCGGCTCCGCTTCTTAAAATATATCTGTGGCTGTTTTTTGATTTTAAATGTGAGAAAGTCAAAAAACGTAAGGAGACCTATATTGTTCTTTCCAATCATGCGACGGATTACGACCCGTTGATGGTGGCATCCAGTTTCCGCAAGCAGATGTATTTTGTGGCAAGTGAGCATATTGCGCGTTGGGGATGGTTGTTTAAGCTGGTTGATTTTTTGGCGGGACCGATTATGCGCTACAAGGGAAGTGTTGCGGCATCCACAGCCATTGAGATTTTAAAAAAGATTAAGGTTGGTCATAATGTCTGTATTTTTGCGGAAGGTGCACGTACCTGGGATGGTATGCCGTCGCCGATTTTGCCTTCCACAGCCAAATTAGTGAAAAAAGCAGGTTGCGGTCTGTATACATACAAATTGACAGGCGGATATTTTGCAAGTCCGATGTGGAGTGGTTCTTCGACAAGACGTGGTCCGGTTTATGGAGCACCGGTCCGCTATTACAGCAAGGAAGAATTGCAGGAGATGACGACGGATGAGGTTTATAAGGCGATTGTAAACGATCTTTACGATGATGCTTATGCGAACCAGATTGAGAATCCGAAGGCATATAAAGGAAAGAAACTTGCAGAGGGACTGGAAAGTCTTATGTTTATCTGCCCGTCCTGCGGTAAAAAGGATTGTTTCGAGTCATCAGGAGATAAGGTATATTGTAAGGAATGTGGTTTGACCTATACCTATGATGAGTATGGAATGCTGCACGGTGGCAAGTTTAATACGGTAAAAGAATTTTCTGACTGGCAGAAAGTACAGATTCGTACGGATGTCACAAGAGGAATTGCATACTGTGCAAAAGATGGTATTTTATCAACCGTTAAAGACCATAAGGAAGAACTTGTGACCAATGGTGAAATGAGCATTTCCCCGGAAGGACTTAAATGCGGGGATATGTGTTTTGAACTTTCCCATATCTCTGAGATGGCGATGCACGGACAGAGGGCACTGGTATTTACTGCCGATAAGAAGTATTACGAACTGATTCCTTCAAGAGAAGCGAACGCACTTAAGTTCCATTTGTATTATCTGGAGTGGCAGAAATTACAGGAACAGAACAAAGAAACAAAATAATATTCCTTAAATATCCATATATTGAAATTGCATGAATTACTCCCTTGTTTCATAAGGTATACAGATGAAACAAGGGAGTTTTTATATGCTTAATTATT
Source organism: Lachnospiraceae bacterium (assembly GCA_045586245.1). GTDB lineage: Bacteria > Bacillota > Clostridia > Lachnospirales > Lachnospiraceae > RGIG8767. Next base: position 1,987 of record JAZMZZ010000208.1, read on the forward strand.
TATGGGCAGTTATGATTGCCGTAGGAATCATCTATGGTGTGTTCTCCGGAAATATGGAAGCAGTTACAAACGGGGCACTGGATTCGGCAAAGGAAGCAATCAGTCTTTGCCTGAATATGTGCGGGATTATGGCACTCTGGATGGGGCTTATGGAGATTGCAAAAACCAGTGGACTGATTGGTGTGATGACAAGGAAAATCAGTCCGTTTGTGAGTTTTATGTTCCCGCGGATTCCGAAGGACCATCCTGCAAGGGAGGCAATCAGTACCAATATCATTGCCAATATTTTAGGACTCGGCTGGGCGGCAACGCCGGCCGGATTAAAGGCAATGGAAGAATTATGTAAGCTTGAAGAAGAGAGAGGGAACCCGGAATATATTTCTAAGGACCTTAGGAAAAAAGAGATTGGTTTAAAGGGGCAAAAAGAGTCGGAGCGGACAGCCAGTAATGAGATGTGTGTCTTCCTGATTATGAATATTGCATCCCTGCAATTAATTCCCGTGAACATGATTGCGTACCGTAGCCAATATGGTAGCGTATCGCCGACGGCAGTCATTGCACCGGGACTTATTGCGACATTTGTGTCAGCGTTTGCAGCGGTTATGTTTTGCAAAATCATGGATGGGACATCAGGTAAACGGTAAGGAAGAAACTGACAATAACGTCAAGACAAACGCCGAGCATGGCGCCGGCGAGGGTCCATTTTGTTTTGGTTACTTTGGCGGTCAGAAAATAGATGCTCAAGGTGTAAAAAACCGTTTCGGAGCAGCTGCATAGGATGGATGCCATCATGCCGGTAAAAGAATCCGGACCATAAGTTTTAAAAATGTCCAACACCAGGCCGGTTGCGGCGGAGCCGGAAAATATTTTTACAAAAATCAGACTGTATAAATCGGAGTCAAGGAAATCACCGCCCGGTATTTTCTGAATCAGATTTCCGAGAAAAGTCAGAAAACCGGATGCACGCAGAATCCCGACACCAACCATTAAGGCAATGAGTGTCGGGACTATTTTTACCACGGTTAACAGCCCGTCTTTTGCGCCCACAATAAAATCGTCGTATACATGGCTGCCGGATACGACGCCATACAAAACGATATAGAAAATTAACAGAGGAATTACAATATTGGAAAAATTAGCGAGTACATTTGCCATGATAACATCCCAAAGGTTCTTTGTTCATTTTATGAAAAAGAAGGGAATCTATGACAAAACAGGATTTTATTGTGATGGAAAACTTGAAGTGAAGCCATGTTTTATAGTAGAATGGTACACGACTGCGTAAAGAGAGAATGATTTAAGATACAGGGTACATGATGTCAGAAAAAAAAGAAAAGATATTACAAGAAAAAAAGCATAAAAAAACAGAGAGAAAAACAAAGAACAAGAAAGAAAAGAAACCGCGCAAGTGGCTTGGAATTCTGATTGTTGTTTTGGTGTTGGCTGTTGTTGCTGCCGTTTCGGTAATGGCGGTACGCCAGCTTCAGATAAAAAAAGAACGGGAACTTAAGATGCAGGAGGAACTGCGCCGGGCAGAAGCCTATACCGTTATGGAAGAGGCGCGTGCCGGCCGTAGGCAGATAGAGCAGGAAATGGCAGATAAGGCTTTCCGTTTGAAAGCTGCCCAGCGAATGAAGACAACCGACGCTCTCCAAGCGGCATGGGAGGAGTTGTGGCTGGATGTAATCCCGATTACGGCTGAGAATGAGAATACATTCGCAACCATTGAAAGCTGTCTGATTTATGAGGAGGACAAGTCCCTTGTACAGGTAAAAGGAACGATTCCGGGATTTCCTGAAAGTGACAGTGATGACATTTATTTGTTTGCATTGAATACATATGAAAACAGTCTTCCGGAAGGTGCGGAGCCGATCGATACCTACCGTATTGAGAAAACAAAGGCTACGTTTGAATTCTATGCGAATTTGAATAACCGTCAGGCCAATTCGCGCATGTTTAAAAAATTTGTTGTAGCGGCCAAAATAGACGGAAAATATAAAATTATCTCCAGAAGCCGATACATTACGAATCCGGAAGCGGTTGCAAAATATGATGTATATACACCTGCATCGTCCATAAAAGGACTTCTCGTGGATCCGAACCGCTTGAATACAGGTGAGTTGGAAGACTTGGGTGTAAAGCAGGCGGCGTATAATATTCCGTTTTCTAAGATTACGGGACAGACCACAAGCGCCAATTATCCGACGATTCATTATACCTATAACGGAAAAACCTATGCGATTGACGGACAGTCGGTTGCGGAATATGACATTGTATTCGGAAGTCTGTCCAAGAAGGGAATCCGCGTAACGGCAATTCTGTTAAACGATATGAATTATGAATATCCGGAACTTGTCCATCCGCAGGCAAGAAGCGGCTCGACAGCGCCGTATGTGATGTTTAACGGAGCGGAGAGTGCCGGAATTGATGCGATGGCAGCAGTTGCGTCGTTCCTTGCGGAGCGTTATAGCGGAACCGGTCACGGTACGGTATCCAACTGGGTTATTGCCAATGAGATTAATGCGCGTAAGCAGTGGAATTACATGGAGTACACAGATGTCTATACCTATACGAAGGAATATGCACAGGTATTCCGTGTGTTCTACAATGCCATCAAAGCGGTAAATGCTTCGGCTGAGATTTATATGCCGCTTGACCAGACATGGAACCGTAATCATAATGACAACAATTACGATGCGCGTGACGTTCTTGATAATTTCAATGCGATTATCAAAGAAAAAGGAAATATTGAATGGCAGGTTGCTTACCACCCGTATCCAGTACCGCTTACCAATGCGGCGTTCTGGAATACAGGAGCTTATTATAAGAAACTTACGGTTGACAGTGTGGATACGGCAATGATTAATATGAAGAATGTACATGTGGTTACCGATTATTTGTGCCGGAGTGACTTCCTCATGGATTCGGGAGAAGCGCGCCATGTACTTCTTAGTGAGCAGGGCTTTACCTCTTCTTCGGGAGGAGAGGGTGTACAGGCTGCTGCATTTGCTTATGCGTACTATCTTGCAGACGCAAACAGCCATATTAACGGATTTTTGTTAAACCGTCAGACCGATGCACCGGAAGAAGTGGCACAGGGACTGGCATTTGGTTTGAATTATTCAAACGGAGTACACAAACAGATTTATAATGTATTTAAGAAAATAGATACCGGGGAATCGGCAAGTGCCACAGAGTTTGCCAAGTCCATTCTTGGTATCAGTGACTGGTCATCTGTCATCAAACAGAGGTAGAAAATGACTTTTGAATCTACAATAATTATTATCATAATATTGTTTGCCCTCCTATTTATTTGTATGGTCTTTGCCATTACGCGCAAGTATCGCCACAAATATGATGTACGGTCTTTGGATGAGATAGAAGGGCATGAATTTGAACACTATTGCGCCGAACTTCTTAAAAAGAGGGGCTTTGAGGAAGTAAGTGTAACAAAGGGCAGCGGCGACTACGGGGTAGACGTACTTGCCGAAAAAGACGGTGTTACCTATGCTATCCAATGTAAGGCATATACAACGCCTGTCGGTGTAAAAGCCGTCCAGGAGGCCTGTGCGGGCCGTGAATTTTACGACCGCATGGTTGGTGCCGTTTTGACCAACCAATATTTCACAAAACCGGCGGTTGAGGCTGCCAAAAAACTCAAAATACTGCTTTGGGACAGAGGGTATTTAGACAGTATGATTGAGGAAGAATAAAAAAGTGGGCACGCAGAAGAAGTTTCTGCGTGCCTTTTGTATTATTCGGCTTTCAGGTGTTTGAGTAAAGAACTAAAGTCGGAAGGACCGCTTTCTAAGAAAAACTGGTGGAAGGCGTAGTCGCTGTATTTGGAGCCGAGTTCTTGTTTGGCGTGGTCTTTAAGGCTGAATATTTCGAGTGCGCCCCAATAGTATTTAGGGTAGTTGCAGGGCTCTTCGATGATGTATTCGTAGATGTCGCGGATGCTGTCCGGATCGCTGATACCATGGGCGTTTAACAGCTCGGTTACACGGGATGAATCCATTCCGTAGTAGTGGATGCCGATATCCAGAAGGCTTAACAGAGCCAGGGAAACACAGCGCTCCTGTTTATAAATGTCAAATAGCAGGCGGTAGTCTTCTTTCCCGGTGTCTTCAATCAGGAGATTGGCAGCGTAATCATAGGAGAGGAGTTCAACATACAATGCCCACCCTTCGACATAGCCGCCATAGTTTAGGGTGCTGCGCAGATAGGGCAGATTATTGGTATCGCGGTACTGCTGGTAGTAGGTGGTCTGGTACAAATGCCCGGGATATCCCTCGTGGGCAAGCGTTGTGTATAATTCCAGCCCGCTTGGCGCCATGGACTGATTGATGTAAATGGAATTTTGTGAATTATCATCAATCGGAGGAACCAGGTAATAGGCCGGAGCAGTAAATTTTTCAAGAGACGGGCTGACATCCTTAACCGTCGCCGTAAAAGACGGAATATCAAAAGTGGCGGAAACGGAAGGAAAATCATCCTCCATCTGCTTGGATAAATCGGCAAGCATTTCATCGGGATTGTGCAATGTAAAATAAGACAAATCCGATTCCGTCATAGAGGCGGTATTTTGAAAGGCAATCAGATCATTTCTTATATCCTGCAGTGTGTTGTAGTAATTTTGTGCAAGGGTTTTATATACTTCATCAATGGGCTTATCGGAGCCGGTAGTATGTTTAAACAACCAGGCATAATAATCCTTTCCTTCCTCAAAAGAGCATAGTCCGTCGTTATTTTTCCCGGTTCCCAAATATGATTCCAGAGTTTTTCCCAAATCAGAATACGCCTTTAAAACATAGGAACTCAGATATTCTTCGTTTAAAAGACGGTAATTTTCGGCTTCTTTTTCATTTATGATGCCATCCTGTACGGCTTTTTGGAGGCGTTCTTCAAAAGTGGTAACCAGAAAATGACTGTTGTCGGCAATCTCTTCTTGGGTGATTACGGTACTACATTGGGAAATTACTTTTTGTAAGGCAAAATCAGCCATACCAAACCCGCGCGCCACCTTTTCCTTTGTAAAATTACAGTAACTTGAAAAATACTCCGGTGTCATTTTAAGGAGTGCAAGGTAGTTTTCGATATCGTCCTTACAGCGGAACGTGTACTCCGCCATCAGTATGGGATATTGTATCTGGATGCCGCCGGAAGGAGAAAACATTTCCTGCAAATAAAAATATTGTTTTCCCTCGAGTTCTTCTGCAAGGGATTTTATCAGCAGATTTTGGGTATAGAGTTCTTCTGCGGAAAGTTTTTCGGGATCAAATTTTTGCAAGGTATCGGAGTATTCCCGGATGGTCCGGTAACTTTCCAGAGCCTGTTCTTTTTCGTAGAGAGGAAGAGTGGCTTGGGACTGCTCAATACCGAAATCTTTGGGATGGGCTATGGTATAGTGTAAGCTAAGGGTGTCCTGTTCCATTTCGCTGACAAACAGTTTGTTACAAAAGCGGGTAAAGGAATTATTTTGATAGTAAAAAAGCCCGGTCAGCAAAAGTATGGCAATACCGGATGAGAGAAGTATAATCAGAGGCTTGTGCCGTAAGAGTTGTTTCACTTGTTTTCACCAATTCTTTTTTTAAAAGGTATGTGAAAAAAGGGTACATCATTCTTTGACAGAATGTCCTTTTTTATTTTGTTAAAATATGTTATTATAGATGAACATGGGAAATTGTGCCTTGCGCTAAAGGAGACGAGTTTTCCATAAGGGTTACGGAAAAAGAGGAGAAACAGTATGAATATTTTAGCCCCTTCGATTTTAGCGGCTGATTGCACCATAATGGGGGAGCAGATAAACAGCGTCAAAGAGGGTGGAGCAAAGTACCTTCATATCGATGTTATGGATGGAGTATTTGTGCCGTCCATTTCGTATGGTATGTGTGTTGTGCAGTCCCTTCGTAAAATAAAAGATATTGTGTTTGATGTACATTTGATGATTACCGAACCAATTCGTTACATAGAAGAGTTTGCCAAGGCAGGAGCCGATATTATTACGGTTCATCTGGAAGCCTGTGAGGATGTGGAGGCGACTCTGTCAAAGATTAGGGAATGCGGATGTAAGGTTGGTCTTTCCATCAAACCGGGCACACCGGTTAAGGAAGTCATGCCCTGGCTGGGGCTTGTAGATATGATTCTTATTATGTGTGTGGAGCCGGGATTTGGCGGACAGAAGTTTATAGAAGCATCTTTGGGACGAGTACAGGAACTGCGCCGTATGATTACGGATGGCGGTTTTAACGTGGATGTGGAAGTAGACGGCGGTATTAATATTGATAATGTGGATATGATAGTAGAAGCAGGTGCCAATGTTATTGTGGCAGGTTCTGCCGTATTTGGCGGGGATGTATTTGCCAATACAAAAGCGTTTGTGGACAAACTTGAATCCGGCGTAATTTGGTAAAAAGTATTTTTATATAAAGGAGAGCAACTATGAACAAAGGTAAATATTATATGACAACGGCGATTGCCTATACATCAGGAAAGCCTCATATCGGTAATACATATGAGATCGTATTGGCAGACAGTATCGCAAGATATAAGAGAAAAGACGGTTATGATGTATTCTTCCAGACAGGAACGGATGAACATGGCCAGAAAATTGAGATTAAGGCAGCAGAAGCAGGTGTGACACCGAAGGAATTTGTAGACGGTGTTGCCGGCCAGATTAAGGATATCTGGGATTTGATGAATACTTCTTATGACAAATTTATCCGTACAACGGATGATTATCATGAGAAACAGGTGCAGAAGATTTTCAAGAGATTATATGACCAGGGTGATATCTATAAAGACGCTTATGAAGGTCTTTACTGTACTCCATGTGAATCTTTCTGGACAGAGTCCCAGTTGGTAGAAGGCAAATGTCCGGACTGCGGACGTGAAGTAAAGCCGGCAAAGGAAGAAGCGTACTTCTTTAAGATGAGCAAATATGCAGACCGATTGATTGAGCACATTAATACGCATCCGGAGTTTATCCAGCCGGTATCCCGTAAAAATGAGATGATGAACAACTTCTTATTACCGGGTCTTCAGGATTTATGTGTATCCCGTACTTCTTTCAAATGGGGTATTCCGGTTGATTTTGATGACAAGCATGTTGTTTATGTGTGGCTGGATGCGCTTACCAACTACATCACCGGTATCGGTTATGATGCGGAAGGTAACAGCACAGACCAGTACAAGAAGAACTGGCCTGCAGATTTACATCTGATTGGTAAGGATATTATCCGTTTCCATACATTGTATTGGCCAATCTTCTTAATGGCACTCGGTGAACCGCTTCCGAAGCAGATTTTCGGACATCCATGGTTGTTGCAGGGTGACGGCAAGATGAGTAAATCCAAGGGTAATGTGCTCTATGCAGATGACCTTGTAAGTTTCTTTGGTGTGGATGCCGTACGTTATTTTGTGCTTCATGAGATGCCGTTTGAAAACGATGGTGTGATTTCCTGGGAACTTATGGTAGAGCGTATGAACTCTGACCTTGCCAATACACTGGGTAATCTTGTAAACAGAACCATCTCCATGTCCAACAAATACTTTGGCGGCGTAGTGGCTGACAAGGGTGTTACCGAAGCAGTGGATGAAGACTTAAAGGCAACTGTTCTTGCCGCTTATGATAAAGTGGAAGCAAAGATGGACAATCTGCGTGTGGCAGATGCTTTGACAGAGATTTTTGCAATCTTTAAGCGTTGCAACAAATACATCGATGAGACAGAACCATGGGTACTTGCTAAGGATGAAGCAAAGGCAGACAGACTTTCAACAGTCCTTTATAACTTAGTAGAAGGTATCTTAATCGGTACTTCTTTACTTGAGCCGTTTATGCCGCAGACAGCATCTAAAATTGCTGCCCAGTTAAATGCAGATATCCGCGGATTCGAAGAACTTGGTACATTCGGTAAGTATGTATCCGGTACTAAAGTGACTGAGAAGCCTGAGATTTTATTTGCAAGACTGGATGTGAAGGAAGTGGTTGAAAAAGCAGAAGCATTATACTATCTCCGCGCACAGGGAGATGCCAAAGAGGAAGAAGATTCTGAGCCTGTAATTGATGTGGAAGCTAAGCCTGAGATTTCGTATGAAGATTTTGATAAATTACAGTTCCGCGTAGGTAAGATTATTGCCTGCGAAGAAGTGCCGAAGTCTAAGAAATTGCTTTGCTCACAGGTTAAAATCGGCAGCGAAGTGAAGCAGATTGTATCCGGCATCAAGCAGCACTACAGTGCAGAAGAGATGGTTGGTAAGAAGGTTCTTGTACTGACCAACTTAAAACCTGCCAAACTTGCAGGAGTGTTATCAGAAGGTATGCTTCTTTGTGCAGAAGATGCGGATGGTAATCTTGCACTTATGGCACCGGAAAAAGATATGCCGGCAGGAGCTGAGGTTTGTTAAGGTTTCGTTTATCCGAAGGGCATTAAGGAAATATGAGAAAAGAAGAGTTCTATTACGATTCGTCCTGTAATACTAATAAAATACATGTTATAAAGTGGGTTCCTGAGGGAACCCCGCTTTGTATTGTCCAGATTGTGCACGGAATGGCAGAATATACGGCGCGTTACGAAGAATTCGCGCAGTATCTGGTTGCACGTAATATTCTGGTAGTCGGAGCGGACCACTTAGGACACGGCTTGTCCATGGGTGAGAATCCGTCAGGGTATTTTTGCGAAAAAGAACCTGCTAAGACATTGGTGGAAGATGTGCGTATTCTTAAGGATATGTTTCGTGCAGAGTATCCGGAAATCCCGTATGTTTTGTTTGGACATAGCATGGGTTCATTCGTTACCCGTAATTTTGTACATAGTTACAGCGGTGAAATTGACGGGGCAATCCTGTCAGGAACGGGAATGCTTCCCAAAGGGCTTGTAATCGCAATGAAGGCAATGGTGGATGTACTGTTGCGCGCCAAGGGAAGTTTCTGCAAAAGTGCGTTTGTTGATAAGATGGCGTTCGGAAGTTATTCGGATCGCATCGAGAATCCGAAGACGGGATATGACTGGCTGACGACGGATGAAGAGCGGGTACAGGAGTATCTGGATGATCCGTTGTGTGGTTTTTCTTTCACATTGAACGGATTTATCGGACTTGCCGGACTTTTACTCGGACTTCACGATAAATCCCGAATTAAGACAATGGATAAGATGTTTCCGATGCATTTTATCTATGGTGATCAGGATCCGGTCGGCGATTACGGGAAGAGCGCATTTGCATCCTGTTGTATGTATACGGATGCCGGAATGGAAAGAGTTACCAATACGGTTTATCCGGGCAAAAGACATGAACTTTTGCATGAGGATATCCGTGAAACGGTTATGGAAGATATTTATTTGTGGTTAAAAAAGGAAATGAAATTATGATGAAAAAAATTATGTTGTTACTCTCTGTACTGTTATTTGTCATGGGCTTTGGGATTACGGCATCTGCGGCACCGGCCGAGGATACCGTGGTTGCGCTCGGCGCGGATTTGTCAGCAGAGCAAAGAGCAACGGTCCTGGAACTTATGGGACTGACAGAAGAGGATTTGGCAGAGTGTACGGTAATCACCATTACCAATGAGATGGAACACCAATACCTGGATGCTTATATTGATCCTGCGGTAATCGGTACCAAGTCATTATCCAGTGTGGTTCTAAGAAAAGCAGAAAAAGGAAATGGTGTGTTGGTTACAACCCAGAATATCAATTATTGCACAACGGGCATGTACCGCAATGCATTATTAACGGCAGGGCTTGAGGATACCAATGTACTGGTGGTTGCGCCGACCAAATTATCCGGAACGGCGGCCCTTATCGGTGCGGTAAAAGGCTATGAGCAGATTTCGGGAGAGGCAGTATCCGATAAAGTGCTGGATGCGGCAATGGATGAAATGATTACCACCGGAGAGATTGCATCGGGAGAAAACAACGAAGAAATTGAAGAACTGATTGCGTTTATTAAGGCAAAACTGGCAGCAGGCGACCTTGCATCCGATCAGGATATCCGGGATGCCATTAAGGAAGGAGAAGAAAAATTTGGTGTTTCCTTAACGGATGAGGACAAAGAAAAAATTCTTCAGGTTATGCATAAAATCGAAGAACTCGGTCTTGACCCGGAGAAACTTTTGGATCAGGCAAAGGATTTGTATAATAAATTCGGTGATGAACTGATTAATAATGCCGAAGAGGTAATTAAGAATTCGTTTAAGGAAAGTATTTCCAATTTCTTTACGGATTTGGGCTCTAAGGTAAAGGATTTTTTTGCAAATATATTTCATAGAGGTTGATTTATGGATACGGATGCGGCGGTTGTAATCCGAAAGGCAGATGTTTCGGACTGGGACGGCGCCATGGAACTGGCATTCCGCGTATTTTTAAAGTTTGAGGCAAAGGAATACGGCCCGGAAGGAATTAAAAATTTTGCACAATTTATTACGGATGAAGATTTGAAAAAAATGTTTCTTCTTGGAGAGTACCTGTTATTTGTGGCAGAAAGAGCGGGCGAATTGGTGGGAATGATTTCGCTTCGAAGTGGCAATCATATTTCTCTTTTGTTTGTGGATGAGCGCTATCACAGAATGGGTATAGGGACTTTGCTTTTAAAACATTTGCAGGAGTATATGCTTAAGAATACAAAACAGCAGAAGCTGACGGTGTTTGCGGCTCCGTACGGAGTACCGTTTTATCATAGGATGGGCTTTGTTGATACAGGGAAAGAAACCCGTCGGGACGGAATAATTTATACGCCCATGGAATTTTTTTTGTAGCAGATAGGTACACTTTTGTTTGGCGTTATATTTTTTTCGAAAATGCGTATAAAAAGCATTTACAAATACAAAGTAGAAGTACTATAATTTCTATGTATACATAAAGGGATGAAAGATGGGACAGATTTTTAATTTAGACAATCCGGTTTGGAGATTCATGAGTAGGGTGGCAGATTTGGTCATCCTTAATCTCATGGTTATGTTATTCACATTACCGGTATTTACGGCAGGTGCGGCGTGGACGGCTATGTACTTTGTGACAATCCGCATGGTGCGCAAGGAAGAACGCTATGTAATAAAAGATTTCTGGCGCTCTTTTAAGCAGAATTTTAAGCAGGCAACATTGATATGGCTTCTTGCGCTGGTTGCAATAGGCGTATTTGTCGGGGATGTCCTGATTTATAAAGAGATTCCGGACCAGATTCCGAAGGTTTTAATGATTGCCATAATGGTATTGGCATATCTGGTACTTGGAACTTTGGTATATACATTTCCGTTATTATCCCGTTTTTATAATACAGTGGGCGGAACGTTGAAAAATGCATTTTTGGTTTCCGTTGTTAACATTCCGTATACGGTATTGTTTATTTTCTGGGCAGTACTGCCCTTTGCGGTTTTATATTTTGTGATTGAGTTGGCTCCGTTTGTTTTGTTGTTTGGATTTTCGGGGCCGGCATATCTGTCAAGTATATACTGGGTTAAGATTCTGGCCAAATTCGAACAGGGGAAAGACGAAGAGGCAAAAGATCAGGGGAATACGCAAGAGTAAGTAGTTTTACGAGGGTTGCATGAGTTTTTTGGGGAAAAAGAGACAACAGAAAAATTCCATACAGGATGATGTACGCAGAACCAGCTTGATACAGTGGGGAGTGGCTGTTGGTGTACTTATTTTTGTTATAGCTGTTATGGTTACCAATTTTACGGTTATCAGCCATAACGAAGCATATAAGTCCATTAAGAGTGAATTGATTCTGCAAAGCGATATTTATGCGCGGGACATTGCACATGAATTGGAACGTACTTACAGCGCAGCTAATTCTGTGGCAGGTATCATGGCAGATGAAGAGAAGTGCAGTAATGATGATATTGCGTGGTATGCAGAGAACCTGAGAAATACGCAGGGTACGGTTTATATGGTTGTTATTGCCGATAATGAAGGTAACGGCTATACCAGTGACAGTCAGAGAGTGAATATTTCTGACATGGATTATTTTGTGGTTTCCCGTACACCGGGTTATTATATTACGGAGGACGACGGGATATTACATAACCGTGCGTACGTAATGACTATCCCGTATTATCAGGAGAATATCAGCGAAGGTACCATTTATATGTTTATCTCTGCAGAGAGAATGTTAGAACTGGTGCCTATGGACGGTTATGATTTTAGAGGTGCATTTGCATTGTGTGACATCAAAGGGAATCTGCTTGCAGTGGCAGGAGAGAAAACTTCGTTCCTTGCAGACGGACAATTTGTGGAAGCATTGCAGAATGCAGAGTTTATTGATGAGGGCATGTCGGTTTCCCGTGTTCTGACACGTTTTGGAAATATGTCCAAGTTTACATTTGAAGCAAGATATAAGGGTGAACAGAAGACCTTTATCAGCGTGCCGCTCGGAATCAGTGACTGGCAGTACGTAACGGTTCTGAATGCCGATTATGTGGGCCGTATGATTGAACAGGAATGGAAAACGGCCAGAGATATGACCATCCAGCTCGCGGTGGTGGCTATCGTATTTGTTATTATGATAGTGGGTATTTCGATTGTTAACAGGGTTCATTACAATGAACGCAATAAAGAGCTGGCAGACAAGGCGGATACGGATCAGTTAACAGGTCTGAATAATAAGATTGCCACGGAGCGTAAGATACAGGAATATATCGGGCAGAATCCGGACAGCCAGTGTTTGTTCTTCCTGTTTGATATCGATAACTTTAAGAAGATTAATGATACATTGGGTCATGCGTTTGGCGATGAAGTGCTTAGGTCGTTGGGACATCAGCTTAGCAATGAGTTCCGTGTTACGGATATTATCGGACGTACCGGAGGAGACGAATTTATTGTGTTCCTAAAGGATATTAAGTCAGATGAGATATTGGAAAAAGAAGCCAAACGTCTGGTTAATTTCTTCCACACCTTCCAGGCCGGCGAATACGTTAAATATTCGGCAACTTCCAGTATCGGTGCAACCGTATTTCCAAGGGATGCCAAAGATTATTACGGATTATATACAGCGGCGGACAGTGCTTTGTACGAAGCCAAGCGTCAGGGTAAGAACCGTATGGTATTCTACAATAAGAATCTGGAACTTATTACACCGGATAAAAAGAAAGCAACACCGATTGACAGTGATATGCAATAATGATAACAGACTCCGCATTGCGCCGGAGTCTGTTTTGGTATAGTGGCTTTGGTACATAGGGCAGAACTGTGGATGTACAAATTGCATAATGAAGATATGCCTGCATGTCCAAAGTGCCCAAATAAAAGAGGAAAGAAACGGGAAATAAGCAATTTTAACAAGTATTTACAAAATCTTTGTGTAATTGTGGCATAGCAAAAATTACGGGGATTCGTTATACTAACAACAGATATTCGGGGTATCCCGAGAATTTTAGGAGGATTTTTAGAATGGCAAGTTTATCTTTAAAAGGCATTTGCAAAAGATATCCTAACGGTTTTGAAGCTGTTAAGGATTTTAACCTTGAAATCGCTGATAAGGAATTCATCATCTTCGTAGGACCTTCAGGATGTGGTAAATCTACTACACTTCGTATGATTGCAGGTCTTGAGGATATTTCTTCTGGTGAACTTTGGATCGGTGACAGATTGGTTAACGATGTAGAACCTAAGGACAGAGATATCGCGATGGTATTCCAGAACTACGCTCTGTATCCTCATATGTCAGTATATGACAACATGGCTTTCGGTCTTAAATTAAGAAAAGTTCCGAAGGATGAAATCGATAAAATGGTTAAAGAAGCAGCTAAGATTCTTGACTTAACACCCCTTCTTGATCGTAAACCGAAGGCTCTTTCCGGTGGTCAGAGACAGCGTGTTGCTATGGGTCGTGCTATCGTTCGTAACCCTAAAGTATTCCTTATGGATGAGCCTCTTTCCAACTTGGATGCTAAACTTCGTGTACAGATGCGTATCGAGATCGCTAAATTACATCAGACACTTGGTACAACCATCATCTACGTTACACATGACCAGACAGAAGCTATGACACTGGGTACCAGAATCGTTGTTATGAAAGACGGTGTTATCCAGCAGGTAGATACACCTCAGAACTTATATGAGAAACCTCAGAACCTCTTCGTTGCAGGATTCATGGGATCTCCTCAGATGAACTTCTTAGATGCAGAAGTAGAAGTAAAAGGTGATGTTGCAAACCTTAAGGTTGCTGGAAACACTATTCCGCTTCCTCCGGCAAAATGCAAGAAGTTAATCGATGGCGGTTACGCAGGAAAGAAAGTTGTATTTGGTATTCGTCCTGAAGATGTATATGATTCTGAAATGTTTATTGAAACAGCTAAATGTGTATTTGAATCTAACATCAAAGTA
>JAZMZZ010000209.1:0-3226 GCA_045586245.1 Lachnospiraceae bacterium
AAAAAAGAAGCAGCCGCATGGATTAAATGCGGCTGCCCTATCAGAGGGTTCTACCTTATTCCCTGATGAGGATATAAGTGCTATATAATTAATTACGGAAATATGACACGGCTTCGTCTAATTCTTTTGCCATATCATTCATAATTTCACAATTTACATTAACCTTCTGAACTTCGGTAATAATTTCTTCTACATTTGCACAGACCTCTTCACTGCTTGCCGCCGTTTGCTGGCTGATTGCACTTAAGTCCTGTACATTTGCAATAACTTTTTCCTTATAGTCCGTTAAATTATCCGTCTTATCGGCAATCGAGCGGATTCCCATTACCGACTGGTCAATTTCACGGCTGAGTTCTTCATATTTTTTCTGTGTTTTAGAGATACCCTTCTGTTCCGAAAGAATCAGCTCATTTACATTTTCAGCCAATTCTACGGACTTCTGCGATTTCTCGGTAATGGTTCCGGCAAGATTCTTAATCATTTCCGCGCCTTCGGCACTTTGTTCTGCCAAATTACGGATTTCCTCTGCAACTACCGCAAAGCCTCTTCCATGTGCACCGGCTCTTGCCGCTTCTATGGAAGCATTCAAGCTTAACAGATTGGTCTGCTGGGAAATAGAAAGAATCAACTGCACTGCCTGGTCGATTTCCGCAATGGAGTTATTGGTCTGGTTAATCTGCTCCGTAATATCGTTTACGGCACTAACCGACTTCATACTGCTCTCCATAATAATATCCATATCCGCTTTTGCTTCATTGTTTGTCTTAAGAATTACTTCCGAACTCTTATACAAATGTTCCACATTTTCGGATATGTCATTTACACAGTTGCCGATTTCCTGCATCTGCACACTGATATCCTGAACATTTTCAGCCATTCCCAGTGTTACGCTTGACAAATCCTCCATGGCAGTCGTAATCTGTTTTGCCCTGCCTGCACTACTCTGGCTAAGCTGTGTCACTTCTGCAATATCGCCTGTCAGTTTTTCGGAATTGTCCTTTACTTTTCCGATGGTTGCGGAAAGATTCTCCTGCATCCGGTCTGTTGCATTTAAAAGACTGCTCATCTCTTTAATTGCGCTCTTGCGGGTCTTCTGCTTTGCAAGACTACCCTGTGCCAACTCGCCGATGCTGTTCTGTACGGACTTAAATGTTTTTAACAGTCTGCTTCCGAAAAGAATAGCAACTACCGAACAGACAATTATCAAAACAACGGCTACGGATACAAAAGTCTTAATAATACTGTCAATCTGTCCCGTAACACTTTCCTGAAGTTCTCCTGCAAAAGCAACTCCAGTAATTTCTCCGTTTACTTCAATTGGCATGCAGTATGCATAATACGGTTTCCCTTCAATTACAACACCTTCTTCAAAATAGCCGTCTCCCAAATTTTCTCTCTCTGCAAGAACATCTATTTTAAAGTTGATTTCACGGATACGGAAATCATTTTCATTTTTGATGGAGGTATTACATGGTGAATCCTCCAGGATAATTGCCATCTCAATGCCCTGGTCTTTTAAACTGTCAATATATTCATAATAATTCGAAACATTGATTACATTAATCTCATTTTCATGACAATGACTGGCAAGATTGTTAGCAACAATATGGAGTTTCTGCTTGGCAGCTTCCTCCATATTGGCCTTGGTTATATTACATGAAATAATACTGATAATTGCGACAGATATTACCAACGGAATTACGGAAAGCATTGCAAGCATGGTAAATAAACTGAGTTTTCCTTTATTCCCGGTTTTTATCTTCTTTACTTTACTCTTCTTTTCTTTCGTTATTTTCATAACTGTCACCATAGTTCATTCTATTTAACCGCTTTTTTCTTACGCGCCATAACCACACTCTGGATAATCAGGAATAAGCAAAGCATTGCTGCGATTGTAATTCCTGTCCACCATGCCTGGTCCAAACCTGCAGAAGAGACAATATTCTGGATGGTTGCAAGGGATAACACACCAAAGAATGTTCCCACAAGATTACCAACACCACCCGTTAACATGGTTCCTCCGATGATGGAAGACGCAATGGCATTCATTTCCATACCGCTTGCATGGGACGGCGAACCGGAGCCTACATAGAGGAAATAAACAAATCCTCCGATACCTGCAAGAGTACTGCAAATCAAATGAGAAAGGAATTTTGTCTTCTTAACATCAATACCAAGCATTAATGCACTCTGCGCATTACCGCCTACTGCGTAAAAAGCACGGCCTAATTTGGTCCATCTGAGTACGCAGAAGAAAATAAGAACAACAAGCAATGCCACAACTACACCTATCTGAATGTATGCGTCCACATATTTACCGAGTTTATTAACAGAACCCATATACGGCACAACGATACGTGTGTTTTTCATGGCTACAAATGCTTCATTCTCTACGTTAAAAGGTGTAGAGTTAACAATTGTTGTCATACCTCTGGCAAAGAACATACCCGCCAGCGTTACAATAAACGGCTGAATTTCCAGATACGCAACCAGATATCCCTGGATTAGTCCGAATAAAACACCGATTCCGACAGAAATTGCAATTGCGCCGAGTACGCTTCCGTTATGGAAATCCAGATACACTGCACAACACATACTGACAAGTGCTGCCACACCACCGACTGAAATATCAATTCCGCCGGTAATCATAACAATACTCATACCGCATGCAGAGATAATAAGTGCTGCATTTGCATTTAAAATATTAAAAAATGTCTGTGGCTTTAAAAAGCCTTTTCCCTGAAAAACGATAGCTCCGATATACATCGCAAAGAAAATTACAATTGTAATTGTCAACAACAGATTAGTATCTGTCATATTCCTGATTTTGCCAAATCTGTTAGCGGAGCCTGCTTTATTTTTTTTGTCTTTTAACATATTAAGCAACCTCCTTTGCCTGAGATTTTACTTTCATTTTCTTGCTGATGGAAGCAATTTTATCTTTTACTGCCGGTGCACTCATAACAACCAGAACGATTACAACAACCGCTTTGTATGCCGGAAGGGCATCTGCCTGTACGTTAAACTTATAAAGTGTTGTTGTAAGGAACTGGATTACATATGCACCAAGGATGGAAGCTGTCATGTTAAACTTACCGCCGGAAAGAGCATTTCCGCCGAGTGCAACTGCAAGAATCGCATCCATTTCAATATCCTTTGCAACTACGGAGTAATTGATGGTTGATAAACGGCTTACCTTAATCAAACCTACAACCGCTACGCAAAG
>JAZMZZ010000210.1:0-7837 GCA_045586245.1 Lachnospiraceae bacterium
AGCAGGGCTTAAGACCGGAAAAGTTGTAATTAAGGAGAGTCTGGTTCCTTCCAGCGAAGCCTTATCCCAGTTGCCGGATACATTTATGGTAAACGGTACACAGTATACGCTTCCGAATGAAGAGTATAAATTATCTGCAAACCGCCATACAGTGACAAAATCCAAGAATGTGCCGGTATTATTTAACGGTAATACAAATGTCAATGTAACGGCTTCGTTTTCCAGTGAACAGGAAGTCGGCACTTTGATTATTAATACGGATGATGGTGCAAAGAACAGACTTCAGAATGCCTATAAAGAATTATTTGGCGGCAGTGCACCGGCAATGGAAGCATACGATATCAGTCTTACCGATTCAACGGGCTATATTCCGATTACAAAATTCGGTAAAGAAGAACTTTCCATTACAATGCCGATACCGGAAGGAATAGATGGTAACCGCTATCGTGTGATTTGTTTGGATGAGGACGGACAGTTGGAAGAAGTCAATTCCGTTATGAGAGAGGGCAGCATTAGTTTTACGACTACACATTTGTCAGATTACGCAATTTATGCAACCGGAAATGAGACGGCATCTCTTTCGTTACAGAACGGTAAATTGGTAACTAATTTCAAAAAAGACGAATCACCGAATACGGGAGATTACAGTCTGCCGATTAATTATGTAATTTCGGTTGGGTTGGCGGCTCTTGGCATGATTTGTATTTTAAGCAGAAAGAAAAAAGAGATATAGAATATTTATAAAAACAGTGTCGGAAAACAATATTTCCGGCACTGTTTTTATGTTACGTAAACATTTACCACTTTTTTGCGTTAATGCATTGACATGCGTCGCATAATTGTATACAATTATGCAAGATATAAAATATAGGAGGCTGTTATGGCTGAAAATAAACCTTTTTTGAATAGACCGGTCACGATGAATGAGAAGACCAATCTTTTACAGATTGAGGAGCGTATGTATGTATTGGACGATGTTCCAAAGCCGAATGTATTCCGTAACATGTTCCCTTATTCAGAAGTACCGAAGATTCCTTTTAACGATAGAATCGTGCCACATGATTTACCAAAGGATATCTGGATTACGGACACGACATTCCGTGACGGACAGCAGTCGAGAGCCCCGTATTCAACAGAGCAGATTGTAACCATTTATGATTATTTACATAGATTAGGCGGTCCGAATGGAATGATTCGTGCCAGCGAGTTCTTTTTATACAGCAAGAAGGACCGTGATGCGGTTTATAAATGTATGGAACGCGGATACAAGTTTCCGGAAGTTACCAGTTGGATCCGCGCAAGCAAGGAAGATTTTAAACTGGTAAAGGAAATCGGAATGAAGGAAACCGGTATTCTGGTAAGTTGCTCCGATTATCATATTTTCCTAAAATTGAAAATGACCAGAAGACAGGCAATGGAACATTATTTAAGTGTAGTCCGTGATTGTCTGGAAGAAGGTATCAGTGTACGATGCCACTTAGAAGATATTACAAGAGCGGATATTTACGGTTATGTGGTTCCGTTTTGCCGTGAGTTAATGGAACTTATGGATGAATATAAGATTCCGATTAAGGTACGTGCCTGCGATACGATGGGATATGGTGTTAATTATCCGGGTGCAGTTATTCCGCGAAGTGTTCAGGGTATTATTTATGCGATTAATAAGCACGCCGGTGTACCGCATGAATTAATCGAGTGGCATGGTCACAATGATTTTTATAAAGCGGTTGTTAACTCTACAACAGCTTGGTTATATGGTTGTTCCGGTATCAATACTTCATTATTCGGTATTGGTGAGAGAACCGGTAATACGCCGCTGGAAGCAATGGTGTTTGAATATGCCCAGTTAAAGGGCCATTTGAATGGAATGGATACCACGGTGATTACCGAACTGGCAGAATATTATGAGAAAGAAATCGGATACCGGATTCCACCAAGAACGCCTTTTGTCGGTAAGAATTTTAATGTTACAAGAGCCGGAATCCATGCGGACGGACTTCTGAAAAATGAGGAAATTTACAACATTTTTGATACGGATAAATTCTTAAACCGTCCGGTTCTTTGTGCGGTTTCCAATACTTCAGGTCTTGCAGGTATTGCACATTGGATTAATACGTATTATAAATTACCTGAGGATATGCATATTGATAAGACCTGTGAACTGGTACACAGAGTGAAGGACTGGGTGGATGAAGAGTATCAGGGAGGCCGTGTGACGGTACTTACTGATGACGAATTAGTGAAAGTAATTAAGAAGAATTGTAAGAAACTTGGATTGACATTGGAAAAAGGAATTTTTAAGAAAAATGAGTAACCGATACGATGTAAAACAGGAAGTGACGGATAAATATTCGTTAAGAGGAAGAGTTTTTAATAAAATCCGTGATGATATTTTGAGCGGTAAATACAAAGAAGGCGAGGAATTAAGGGAAGTTGCCATAGGCGATGAACTGGGTGTTTCCAGAACCCCTGTAAGAGAAGCATTTAGACAGCTTGAACTGGAAGGTCTGATTCAGATTGTTCCGAATAAAGGAGCATATGTAACCGGTATTACGGTAAAAGATGTTAAGGACATATATATGATCCGTTCCAAACTGGAAGGTTTGTGCGCATATTTGGCAACGACTCAGATTACGGAAGAACAGATGGAAGAGTTGGAGGAGAATATTTATCTTTCCAAATTCCATGCTAAAAAAGGACATTCCGAGCAAAATGCGGAATTGGATAACCGTTTTCATGAGATTTTATATGAAGCATGCCATTCCAAAATGTTAAAACACCAGCTTCAGGATTTTCATGATTATGTTCTGCGCGTGCGCAAGAAAACTCTTTCCCAGACAAGACGTAGTGCGGAATCCATTAAGGAACATGAGATGATTTTTGAGGCGATTAAGAATAAGCAGCCTCAGGAAGCGGAGAGACTGGCTAACCAGCATATTATTAATGCGTATAAAAATATGGTCCGCAGCGGATTGTACGAAGCATACGGACAGATAGCGCCACAGGAGGACGATATTTTATACGGCACAGAGAATGGAGGAGAAACAAATGGACAAAATTAAGATGACCACGCCATTGGTTGAAATGGACGGAGATGAAATGACCAGAATTCTCTGGCAGATGATTAAGGATGAGTTATTAATCCCGTATATTGATTTGAAAACAGAGTACTATGACCTCGGGTTGGAATACCGTAATGAGACAAATGATCAGGTAACGGTGGATTCAGCCAATGCCACATTAAAATACGGTGTGGCTGTAAAATGTGCTACCATTACTCCAAATGCGGCACGAATGACAGAGTACAATTTAAAGGAAATGTGGAAGAGTCCGAACGGAACTATCCGTGCCATGCTTGACGGAACGGTTTTCCGCACTCCGATTATTGTAAAAGGCATTGAGCCATGCGTACGCAATTGGGAGAAGCCGATTACTTTGGCAAGACATGCATACGGGGATGTGTATAAGAATGTTGAAATCAAAGTTCCGGGAGCCGGTAAGGCAGAACTGGTATTTACGGCAGAAGACGGTACGGAAACAAGGGAAGTAATTCATACCTTCAAGGGCGCAGGTGTGCTTCAGGGCGTACATAATACCGATAAATCAATTGAAAGTTTTGCAAGAGCCTGCTTATCCTATGCGCTTGATTTAAAACAGGATATCTGGTTTGCAACAAAGGATACGATTTCTAAGAAATACGACCATACTTTTAAGGACATTTTCCAGGAAATTTATGATGCGGAATACAAGGATAAATTTGAAGAAGCAGGTATTGAATATTTCTACACCCTGATTGATGACGCGGTAGCCCGCGTTATGAAGTCAAAGGGTGGATTTATCTGGGCTTGTAAGAATTATGACGGAGACGTAATGAGCGATATGGTATCCTCAGCATTCGGTTCCCTTGCGATGATGACAAGTGTATTGGTGTCTCCAAGCGGTGTTTATGAATACGAAGCAGCTCACGGAACGGTTCAGCGCCATTACTACAAGCACCTTGCAGGAGAAGAAACTTCAACCAACTCCGTAGCAACCATTTTTGCATGGACAGGTGCGCTTAGAAAACGTGGTGAACTTGACGGAAATGCAGAACTTATGAAGTTCGCAGATGCTTTGGAAAGAGCTACATTAAGCACTATCGAGTCCGGTAAAATGACTAAAGATTTAGCATTGATTACTTCTTTAACAGATGTGACAGTACTCAACAGTCAGGACTTTATTAAAGCAATCCGTGAAGAGTTAGACAAGGAACTTGCATAAGTAAAATAAAAAATAATAGAGCATATTCAACGCGAGAGCGCGTCACGCGTTGAATATGCTCTATTATTTTTATTAACTTATGCAAGTTCTTCCCAACGTTCCATGGCTTCTAATAATTGTTCGGCTATATCGTCTTTTTCTGTCTGCAATTCCATCAGTTTCGCCGAAACATTACAGATTTCGGGTGATGCCATAAGTGCGTCGATTTCTTTATCCCTGGTTTCCAATTTTTCAATTAAGGCTTCCAGTTTGGCAATTTCATTTTCGCGCTTGCGGGCGGCTGCCTGCATTTCTTTCTGGGCCTTCCAGTCAAGTTTTCTTTCGCTGGCATTAGGGACAGAAGAGGCACGATTAGAACTGTTTGCATTGTTTGCAGCGGTTAAGCCGGCTGTTGAGTGCAGCGTAGCTGCCGTAACGGATGAAGTGTCGGCAAGCGGATTGAGTTGTGTTTTTTTCTCCAGATAATAATCGTAATTGCCGAGATAATTGATAAATCCGTCCGATGTCAAATCCATAATTCTGGAAGCAGTACGGTTGATAAAATAACGGTCGTGCGATACATAAAGCACGGTTCCGGTATAATTATTCAACGCATCTTCCAAAATCTCTTTGGAAGTAATGTCCAAATGGTTGGTCGGTTCGTCCAAAATCAGGAAATTGGCCTGTGAAAGCATTAACTTTGCAAGCAGTACACGGCCTTTTTCACCACCGCTTAAAGAACCGATTAATTTGTACACATCATCGCCGGTAAATAAAAATGCGGCGAGGACATTGCGGATTTCCGTATTGGTAAGTGTCGGATAGTCATCTGAAATTTCATCAAAAATAGACTTCGATTCATTCAGGACATGGTGTTCCTGATCATAATATCCGATTTCAACATTGGTTCCTGTTTTAATGGTGCCGGCGTCCGCTGTTATAACATCGTTAAGAATCTTAAGCAGGGTGGATTTGCCGGTTCCGTTGTCTCCGATAATCGCAATATGTTCTCCTTTTTGGATAAAGAAATTTACATCATGGAATAAATGATTGTTATCAAAAGACTTTGCAAGACCGGTTACAGTCAGCACATCGTTTCCGCTTTCAAAACGGGGCATGAGAGTCAAATGCATGGAATCGGTTTCATCAAGCGGTTTGTCAATCCGTTCCATCTTGTTTAACATTTTTTCGCGGCTCTCAGCACGTTTGATGGATTTTTCACGGTTAAAAGAGCGCAGTTTTTTGATGACTTCTTCCTGGTGTTTGATTTCCCGCTGGTTGTTGCGGTAGGCATTCATGGCGGCAATGCGCAGAATTTCCTTTTTAGTCGCATAATCCGTGTAATTGCCGCTAAAGGTCGTCATTTTACCATTTTCAAGTTCAAATACCTTATTGACAATCTTGTCAAGGAAGTATCGGTCATGGGATACGATAAATACGGTGCCCTTATAGTTAAGAAGGTAATTTTCCAGCCACATAATGGCATTCATATCCAAATGGTTGGTCGGCTCATCCAGAATAATCAAATCAGGTTTGGTAATTAAAAGCTTACCGAGTGCTACACGGGTTTTCTGGCCACCGGAGAGAGTGGAGATTTCTCTTGAAAAATCATCCTGCTCAAAACCTAGCCCTCTGAGAACACCGATAATCTCGCTTTTGTATGTAAGACCGCCTTCACGTTCAAAACGGGCGGAAGCATTGGTATATTTCTCCATTAGAACGGATAGTTCATCGCCTGTCACAAGGTTCATAGAGGCTTCCATATCACGCAGGCGTTCTTCCAAATCAATCAGCGGCTGTTTAACACTGAGAATCTCGTCATAAATGGTCTTTGTACTGTTAAGTAGGGCGTTCTGCGGCAAATAACCGACGGTTTTGTCCTTAGCAAAAGTAACCAGACCGTCATCGGCATTCATTTCACCCATAATAATGCGAAGCAGAGTAGTCTTACCACAGCCGTTAATACCGATTAAAGCAGCTTTATCGTAATCGTTGATATGAAAACTGACATCTTTTAGCAAATGGTTATCTATAAAAGTTTTATTGATATTTTGACAGGATAATATCATTTTATTTCTTCCAATCTCTTAAAATCAATACGCCGGACAATAGTCTGAATACGTATCTTTTCCTATCTTACAAGTTTGTTTTCTTAATGTCAATTGCAAGCAATTATTTCATATATTTAAGGGTGTATTGATTGACAAGAATTTAACGAATGGTATAATAAAAATAGTATGTATAAGGAGAGTAATTATGGATAAATCCGTGGAAAAAGAGGCAGTGCAGACAAAAGATATTTCGCAGGCAGTTATCACAAGACTTCCCCGATACTTCAGATATCTCGGCGAATTAAAAGATGCCGGAGTAGAGAGAATCTCCAGCCAGGAATTAAGCCGGATTATGCGTGTGACTGCATCGCAGATCAGGCAGGATTTGAATCATTTCGGTGGTTTCGGTCAGCAGGGATACGGTTATAATGTCGAGTCTTTGTATGTGGAAATCGGTAATATTTTAGGCCTTAATAAATCCCATCATTTGATTTTAATCGGTGCCGGTAATCTCGGACAGGCACTTGCGAATTACATGAATTTTGAGAAACGCGGCTTTATCATTACGGGAATCTTTGATATTAATCCCAAACTAATCGGCAAGACGGTACGTAATATTCCGATACGCTCCATGGAAGAAATGCCCGGTTTTATCAAGGAGAATGATATTGATATTGCGGTTTTAACCATTCCTAAGGCAGGAGCCGTTAAAGTGGCAGCGCAGCTTGTGGAATGCGGTATCCGCGGCATCTGGAATTTTGCACATGTTGATTTGGAAGTTCCGGATAATGTTTTGGTTGAAAATGTTCATCTGTCCGATAGTTTAATGAAATTATCGTATCGGATTTCCATATAAAACGTTAGCAGATTTGTATTTTTTGCATAACAAAGGAGAAGGCTATGTCAAGAGTCGAAGAAAAATACCGTCCGGCGATTGCCGGCAAAAAATTACCGATAGTTACAATTGATCATAAATGGCACCAGTTGTTTGCGCGTGTTGAGAAAACCAACGCAATTTCGGAAAAAGAACAGGAATTGAATGAACTGTTACGTGCTCAGGGTAAATGTAATTCCGAGATGAAAAAAGTACGCAAAATCAAGAAAAAACTGATGGATGAAATTGTGGAACTCATGGATCAGCAGGATGCTGCCACGGATGTCAAAGTAGAGGAAAACAGACGCCTGATTAATGAATGCAATGATAAGATTAAAGAATATCAGGACGAGGCTTTGGATTTTCCTGTTAGGATCGAAAAGGCAAATGCGGAACTTATGATTGAGACCATGAAAGTCTGCTACGAGAATATGCGTCTTAACGAGCATCATATCAGTACCATCGGCAAATGGATTGCGGATGTCCGTATCGAACTGAAGAAGAATGTTGTCAGAAAGCAGGAAATGGAAATCGCCAATCAGGAGATTTATTCTTATATGCATGACATTTTCGGTGCGGATGTTATCGATATTTTTGACATGAAATTTAAACCGGATGAGCATAAGGTGGTAAAACAAAAACAAGTCGGAGGCCAAGCGGTCTTAGGAAGACA
>JAZMZZ010000211.1:0-31987 GCA_045586245.1 Lachnospiraceae bacterium
GTTAAACTTACCGCCGGAAAGAGCATTTCCGCCGAGTGCAACTGCAAGAATCGCATCCATTTCAATATCCTTTGCAACTACGGAGTAATTGATGGTTGATAAACGGCTTACCTTAATCAAACCTACAACCGCTACGCAAAGGCCTAAAATAATAAACGATAAGAATTTGATAAATGTAGGATTCAAACCATTTAATCTGGAAGAATTCTCATTAATACCAACTGCCTGGGTATACAGTCTTAAATTGGTAAAACGAAGCACCAATGCTATAACTATCATACAGGCTACCGCTATGAAAAACGGTGTCGGAACCGGGTTACCCGGAATAAATCCGCCGATATATGTAAAAGACTTATCCGAAACAATCGGAAGTGTATTATTGTTAATCCATGCTGCAATGGAACGTCCTGCTGTATAAAGAATCAGGGTTGCTACCATCGGCTGGATTTTGAAATACGCTACCAATGCTCCGTTAAACGCGCCAAAAATCATGGCCACAACACAAGCCACCAAAAATGCTACGATAATCGGAGCCTGTAAAGTTTCCAACTGATCATCCGGATGACCGCAAAGGATTCGAAGAATCACACTACCTGCAATCGCAATCGCCGCACCAACGGAAATATCCTGTCCGCCCGTAGCTGCTGTTACCAGAGTCATTCCGATTGCAAGGATGGCAAGTTCTGAACCGTAATCCAAAATAGTCATCAGATAACCGGAAAGAACCGGAAAACCTTCACTGTTGTATCCCAATGTAATTTTAAAGAAGGCGGGATCCGCAATCAGGTTGAAAATAGCAAGAATCAACAATGCTGCTACCGGAATAAATAACTGCTGTCTTAATAATCCGCCAAAAAATTCACCTATCTTATTTTTTTTCTGCATTATTTTTCACCTCCGGCAATGGTTCCCATAACCTTACTTTGCGTCAAATCTTCTCCTGACAATTCACCAACCACATTTCGGTCACGCATAACTACCAGACGGGAACAGGTACGCAGCATTTCGTCCAATTCGGAAGAAATGAAGGTAACACTCATACCCTCTGACGCAAGTTTGAGCACCAGCTTCTGGATTTCAATCTTGGTACCAACGTCGATACCTCTTGTCGGTTCATCCAAAATCAGATATTCCGGATGTGTCAACAGCCAGCGCGCAAGAATTACCTTCTGCTGGTTACCGCCCGACAACGATTTAATCGGAGTTTCTGTAGAAGCTGTCTTAATTTCTAACAATTTAATATATTCATCCGCAAATTTAATTGCTTCTGCCTTTGAAAACGGTTTGAAAAATCCTTTCAATACCTGTGTAGCCAAAATAATATTATCGCGTACGGATAAATCCCCGATAATACCGTCTACCTTACGGTCTTCCGGCAAATACGCAATACCCTGTCTCATGGCATCAATCGGTTTCTGGATTTTAATCGTCTTTCCATTCTTTTTCACTGTTCCGCCAAGAACTCTGTCCGCACCGAAAATGGCACGCACGCATTCACTTCGGCCTGAGCCGAGCAAACCTGTAAATCCGTTTACTTCACCCTTATTGATATGGAAGTCAAACGGTTTAATTCCTGCATCACTGAATAATCCCTCTGCTTCAAATACGGCTGACTGTGCGTCTTCCGCCTGATATGCCGTCTGCTCACCTTTGATTTCGGACATATCATCCAATTCCTTACCGAGCATCTTTGCTACAAGCTGGACTCTCGGAAGGTCTTTGATTTCATATTCACCCACCAACTGACCGTCACGTAAAACCGTAATCTTATCACATACCTGGTAAACCTGGTCAAGAAAATGGGTAACGAAAATAATACCGACACCTCTGGCCTTTAAGTCGCGCATTACTTTAAATAATTTTGCAACTTCCTGTTCATCCAGTGAAGAGGTCGGTTCATCCAAAATAAGTACTTTACATTCCATATCCACCGCACGTGCAATGGCTATCATCTGCTGTACTGCGATAGAACAGCTTGATAACTGCTGGGTTGCGGTTGCCGGAATATCAAGTGACTTCAAAATGGCTTCTGTATCTTCATTAATCTTCTTCCAATTCATGGTTGCATCATTCGTACGTCCGATAAACATATTTTCTGCAACCGTAAGATTCGGACAAAGTGTAATTTCCTGATAAACGGTACTGATTCCGTTTTTCTGAGCTTCCTGAGGTGAACGGATTGCCACTGCTCCCTCTTTTCCTTTGATAAAAATCTGGCCTTCGTCCTTTTCATAAACGCCGGTCAATACTTTAATCAAGGTTGATTTTCCTGCACCGTTTTCGCCCATCAATGCATGGATTTCTCCTTCACACAAAGTAAAATCCACAGCCTGAAGTGCACGCACACCGGGAAAGCTCTTATGAATGTTTTTCATTTCCAATACAGCTCTATCTTTCACCGTAAATTCACTCCTTGCTTTTATTCGAAAAATAAGCGCGGAGCAAGCGTCCGAATTTCAGTCCCGCTGCGCCGCGCTTTTTTACTCATCTAAGATTAATGTTACAACTAAATCTGATTAGATTCCGTATGCATCAACGTCTTCCTGTGTAATTGTAGAAGCGTCAAATCCCTTTTCATCCATGATGATTGTCTTTTCAGCGATTTCTCCGCCGCTTTCAAGAGTCTTGATGATTTCGTCGATGTAAGAAGCCTGGAATGGGTTACACTGTCCGTCATAGTTCCAGTTTCCTGCTAATAATTCTTCTAATGCCCACTTGTTGCAGTCAAAGCCCATAACAACTACATCGCCGTTAACACCGTGAGAGATGTTAGCTTTGTCAAGAGCTGCTACAGCACCCTTAGCCATATCGTCGTTTTCAGCGTAGATTACGTTGAAAGGTGTACCTGCATCGATTACAGACTGAACGATCTGCTGAGCTTTTTCAGCGTTCCATTCTGCTGTCTGCTGAACTACGATGTTCCATCCGTCAGATGCAACTGCTGCATCAACAGCACCTGAACGTCCGATCTGAGCTGCAGAACCCATAACACCCTGGATATGGATAATGTTGTATTCGCTTAAGTTCTGGCCTTTTAACCAATCAACAGCTGTCTGACCTTCTTTAGCCATATCAGAAACGATTGAAGCTACGTAAAGGCTTTCGTCTGCATCGATTGTACGGTCAAATAAGATAACCTGGATACCTGCATCCTGTGCATCCTGAAGAACTGAATCCCAACCGGATACGTCTGCTGCAGAAAGAAGTAAGTAGTCAACGCCGTCCTGGATGAACTTCTGAGCTGCTGTAATCTGCTCATCGTTCTTAAGGCTGTATGCGAAAGATGCTTCATAACCGTTAGCTTCGTTAAACATTTCCTTTAAATCCTTATCGTTAGCTGTACGATAACCGGATTCGTTAGGGTCGTTGTTGATGATACCAACTTTGATTAAACCAGCTTCTTCTGCTGCTGGAGCTTCTTCTGCTGCCGGAGCTTCTTCTTCAACTGCTGCATCTGCTGCCGGAGCTGCTGCTTCTTCTTTAGCGCCGCATCCAACTAACATTGTTGCAACCATTGCTGTTGCAAGGATCATGCTTAAAATTCTTCTTTTCATGTTTTTGTTTCCTCCCATTTTTAATACCAAACATTTACTCAGGTTTTCCCTGTGAGTCCAATTTAGAAGATTTTGACCCCATCTTCAACAATGTTTTCCATAACTTTTTTCGATTTGTATAGATTAACAATACAAATTTTTGTATAATAAAACCAGATTTCAATACAAATTTTATGATTTTTTGTTTTTTTACGATGAATATCCGTTATATAACCGTTTGACGAAATATAAATGTTCATTTTTTTACGACGCAATAGGTAAAACGTTAAACCAAAGTCCCGTCAATATGTCAAACCCCGGCAAAAAATATTGTTTTTTTCTGCATACAAGAGAATTTTTTATTTTTTCAGACAATTAAATTGTACATATTTTTACTTTTATGTAATAAATTTTATCCGCAATCCCACCAGGAGGTGTCCTTATGGCAGCAAAATATCTGACCATCGCCCGTGATTTACGCAACTTCATCCTGTCCAAGCAAAGCATTACCACATACAGGCTTCCGACAGAGCAGCAATTATGCGAACAATACGGTGTCAGCCGGCAGACCATCCGGCAGGCTCTTTTGATTCTGGAAGAAGAGAATCTGATTATCCGTATTCAGGGAAGCGGCGCCTACATTCTGCCGCAGACGGATTATTTGCGGAAAATAAAGATTGTTCTCCTTGTAGCGGAAGAAGAGGAATATATATATCCGCAGCTTATTTCCGATATTTCTTCTGTGTTAACGGAAAAAAGCCTTCGTCTTGAAGTCCGCAGTACCCACAACGATGTAAATGTGGAACGTATGCTATTAGAAGATTTACTGTCCGAACATATTTCACTTCTTATTGTAGAGGGTGTACATACTACTTTTCCGAATCCCAATATCGATATGTACCGTACCCTCATGGCACAAAAAGTAGAAATTATGTTTATGGGATATTGCTATCCGGAACTGGAACATACCGGATGTGTCGCAATTGATGAGCAACAGGGGGGATATCTTCTTGGCAAACAGATGATAATGAATGAACGATATGATGTATGGGCAATTCTTCCCGATTATTCCGTCAGCGCAAGGGAACGCTTTGCCGGTTTTTTAAGTGCTTACAGTGAAAAGAACCTGCCTCTGCCGACACAGAATGTCATCTGGTATTCCCAACGTCACATGCGCGCGCTTTATGACCGCCGCGACACCGGATTCCTGACAGACTTTGTGAAAAATTACGCTCCTAAATGCAATGGTGTTATTTGTTATAATGACGAGATTGCCTACTGGCTGATAAAAGAGCTGACTTATGCCAAAATACCGGTTCCGGGGCGGATTAGCGTCGGAAGCTTTGATAATTCGTATCTTTGTACCCTTAGCAGACCACCTATCAGTTCTCTCGGTCTTGCAGCACACGAACCGGGATATTCGATTGGAAACATGATCAGCAACCATCTTTTCCAGAAAAAAGACCTTCCGCAAACAATACTGCCGTGGAAGTATAACTCCCGCGGCAGCCTGTAATTACCTATATTATCCGTTTTTGGATTCGTTACGGTATTCCCGGGGCGTACAGCCCTGGGTTTTTTTGAAGACAAAGCTGAAATAATGGGAATCCTTATATCCCACCTGTGTCGCCACATCAGCCGTACTCATTTTGCTTTGTCGCAATAATTTCTTTGCCTTATCCATTCTCTTTTTAGTCACATATTCGATAAAAGTCATTTCCATCTCCTGGCTGAATATCGCGCTAAAATAATTCGGACTTACATTGGCGGCTTTTGCGGCATCGTTTAATGAGAATGTCTCATCCGTATATCGTTCTTCAATATACTCCAAAACCTTTTTTAACATGGCTTTGGTTTTATCCTCTTCATACTCTTCCTGCGTAGAAATATATCCCTCAGTTTCCGTTACAGCATCCGTTTCCGCACCGGCTGATGCTTCTTCCGGACTCCTTGATGCAAGATAGTGCAGTGATAATTGATGATTTACCTCTTCATAACATTGCGGCAAAAGACTCAGTCTCTCAACCGGCTGTGATTTGGCAGCATACCAGTCATACTCATCCTCAATCTGTGAATAAATCCGTGTAATATTCTGCAATGTCCTCTGAATATACGCCTCCATCGTGTCTGCTTCCCCTTTTATAAGGATTCCGCAGGTGTCCATATTCCAGTTAAAAACCATATATTCCGGAAATCTCAAAAAGTAATGCATAATTTCATCCTGGCACCGTATAAATTTCCGGGAATCCGAAGCCTGTCCGCCGGCAATTTTGTTTTTTTTCTGTACCCCTACCATAATAAGGGCAAAACAAGGTCCCTCCAAATGAATGGATAATTTCTCCATTTCCGTATAGATTTCCTGAACCGTAAGACGACCGCTGAATACTTTTTCGAAAAAATGTCTTCGCGCCATCAGCTCGTACTCTCTCATTTCACTACGGATTTTCTCCAGATTAATCTTTTTCTCTTTTTCAGAATCAATCTTTTCTTTTACTTCCAAAAGAACCTTCTTTAAGGTCTCCCTGGTAACAGGCTTTAATATATACTGCTCCACGCCAATCTGAATTGCCTGTCTTGCGTAATCAAAGTCGTCATAGCCACTTAAAATAATAATTTTCATATTGGGAAATTCTTTTGCCACAATACGGCTTAATGCCAATCCATCCATGAAAGGCATCTTAATGTCCGTTAAAAGCACGTCCGGTCTGGTCTTGCGGATTAAGGGAAGTGCTGTCTCCCCATCTGCCGCCTCACCTACAAACTCATAGCCAAACTGCTGCCATGGCATATTGTCCCTAAGGCCTTCTCTCATTATTGATTCGTCTTCTACCAAAAAAATCTTTAACATCCGACTCCTCCTTAATAGGTTCTGCTGTCCAGATACTCATCCACATTCTCAATTGTGAATACCTTATCTTCAACCATATACTCCTTCTCAACCCGTTCCCCGTTCTGCAGTTTATGGATTACTTCTGCAAGCATCTCTCCCTGCTCAGGGTTACATTCAATATCCACATCAATCTCTCCGGCCTTTACACGTTCCAGAGCTGCCTTACCTGCATCAAATGAGATAATACGGATATCGTCTCCCGGTCCGATTCTCCATCCCGCTTCTTTTAATGCTTCGATCGCGCCAAAAGTCATATCGTCATTCTGGGATACCAGAACATCAATATCATCATACTTCCAAAGATATTTCTGCATAACTTCTTTTCCTTTGGCAGTGGTAAAATCACCACTTTCCGAAGCCATAATATTC
The DNA here is from genome assembly GCA_045586245.1 of Lachnospiraceae bacterium. Taxonomy (GTDB): domain Bacteria; phylum Bacillota; class Clostridia; order Lachnospirales; family Lachnospiraceae; genus RGIG8767. The sequence goes on from JAZMZZ010000211.1 coordinate 6,793, forward strand.
CAATTGTCATGTTCTTTTGCGATACGTTCAAATCCCACGCTTCTTCCGATTTGGGATGTCGCACCGGTCGTTCCTTCCAATACAACAATGTTTATTTCTTCATCCTGTTCACCCGTTCTTTTTAGATCCTCTTCCAGCCACTTACCGGCCTGCTCACCTTCCCAGTAGGTATCTGTACCCACACGGGTCGTATAGAGGGATTCATCCTTCTTGGCAATAGTACGGTCTACCAAAATAACCGGAATACCGGCTTCCCTTGCTTCGGTAAGCACGGTTCTCCATCCTTCTTCTTCAATCGGTGAAAAAACAATATAGTCTACTCTCTGGGAAATAAAACTACGGATGGCCTTTATCTGGTTTTCCTGCTTTTGTCTGGCATTCTTTAACTGTAAAAAGAATCCGTTTTCTTTGGAAAGTGCTCTTTCAATCGATGCCGTATTCGCCGTACGCCATACCGATTCACTCCCAAGTTGGGAATATCCTACCACAATGAGATTGTCATCCTCTGCAGCCACTTCCTGTTCCAGTCCGTCATCAAACATTACGCAGGATGCCAGGGTCATTCCCATAATTACGAATAATGCTATTGCAAGTATTTTTCTAAGCGGTAATCTTCCGTTTCTCATTACCATTCTCCTTTGGCCATTGTATCTGCCATTTATTCTTCAATTCCCTGTGCAGGAATCACGATCTGTACCCATGTACCTTCTCCCTGCTTGGAATCAATTGTTACACCATATTCCGCCCCGTAATTCATACGGATACGCTCATTTACATTGGCAAGTCCGAATCCCGAATCCGTTTCCTTACATGGTCTTGTCAGCTTACTGCGTATGGAAGCCAGTTCCGCTTGCGACATTCCGACTCCGTTATCCTTGATATCAAAATATATTTTATTATCTTTCAGATAACCGGACACAGATATCGTTCCCTTTCCCCTTTTCACTTTAATACCATGATACAGGGAATTTTCCACTATCGGCTGCAATGTCAGTTTCAAAATCTTATAACGGTACAACTCTTCCGGTATCCGGATATCAAATTCCAGAATATCCCTGTAGCGGACCTGCTGGATTTCCAGATAACTGCGCACATGCTGCTCTTCTTCACGTATGGTAATAATTTCCTTACCCTTACTAAGTACGATACGGAAGAAATCGGACAGGGAAACAACCATATTAACAGCCTTGTCCGGTGAATTACCCTCTACCAGCCAAATGATGGTATCCAGGGTATTATAGAGGAAGTGCGGATTAATCTGCTCCTGCAAAAGGCGAAGCTCCGTATATCTCATCTTACGCTCGTCCTCTTTAATCTTTTGCACCATCTCTTCCAGACGACCGCTCATTTCATTAACATTTGTAGAAAGCGTACCGATTTCGTCCTTTGATGCCACGTCCACACGGGTTGAAAAATCCCCGTCCGCAATCTTTTTTGCCGCACTCGATAATGCCCTGACCGGCTTGGTAATACTGCTGACAACGTACCCCGTAGCAATTACGGCAACGACAACAATTACCACTACCGTAATTCCAAACACAGTCAAAAACGTTGCAACCTGTTCATTTAAGGAATTCTTCAGATGCTCAATACTCTGGGTCTGATAATAGATATAATACTGGATATCGTCCTGAATCAGTTCCGTCAAAATGTAAATATTATTATCCAGCATCTCGATGTTCTCATCGTACTGGTTTCCTTCTTCCAGATTCTGCCTGATATCATCCACCCTGTCTCTTAAAGTAGAAAGATTCCGCAAAAGACTAAGCAGCCACATCCGGCTTTCCCTATCGGTCGTAATCTCCGCCAGTTCCTTGAAATCTTCACGAAGCTCATCAATCAATGTATAAGGGCTCTTTAAGGAATCATCCCCTTCAATGGTCTCAAAAGTAACCGAACCTACAACAAGTTTATAGATACTCTCGTCCAACTCTTCCTTAAAATTGAGGTTGTAACTGTTTGCGACCGTCATATTGCTTACAATGCTGTCGTACGCATTACTGTAATTTTGAAGCGCAAAAATAATATATATTGTCAGCATCAAAAGCGGAATCATAGCTACCGCAATCAAAATAATTAATTTGTTTCGCAAGGAATATGTAATCTTTCCCTTTTTTTCCTTAACCGTTACCATACCGTACTTCCTTTAAAAAAAGGATCAAAAAGCAACTACTCTTTCTGACCCCTTTTAACTACTCTGCTACCTGTAAAAGCTGCTCTTTCATATATTTTACTGCTTCATCCAACTGATTATCAAAGCCTTCGTTGTAATATGCATCACCGTCAAACTCTACAACCACATCCGGCTCCACGCCGACTTTATGGATATTGCGTCCCTTTGGTGTAAAGTAATTACTGATGGTTAACTTAACCGCCGAACCGTCGGACAGGGCAATAATACGCTGCACAATACCCTTTCCGTATGTCTTGGTTCCCATCAGAATACCTTTCTCGTAATCCTGGATTGCACCTGCCAGAATCTCAGATGCGCTGGCACTGTAATCATTTATCAAAACAACCATCGGAACCTGAATCTCATTCTTACCGTCGCAGGTGAGTTCTTCCCTTTCCCCATACTTATCTTCCGTATAAACAATAAGTCCTTTTGGTAAAATCTTTCTGGCTATCTCACATACAGCCGACAGACTTCCTCCCGGATTACTTCGCAAATCAATAATGAGGCCTTCCATTCCCGAGCCTTTGCAAACAGCCAGTGCTTCGCTGAACTGGTCAACCGTTACCTGGTCAAATTCGGTAATCTGGATATAGGCGATATTATTCTCTAACATCTCATGGCTTACCGTCGGGCTCTCAACTTTACGGCGGGTTACATCCACCTCAACATAGTCATCTTCACCCTCACGGATAAGTGTCAGATGCACTGTCGTATTCTCCTCCCCGCGGATTAAGGCTACCACATCACTGGTATCCATTCCCTGGGTTAAAGTCTCATCCACCATGTAAATCAAATCGCCATCACGAAGTTCTGCTTCCTCTGCCGGAGTTCCTTCAATAACACCGCTGACTACCGGGAGCTGGGTTGCCGTATCAATTCCGACATATGCACCGATACCGAAGTAAATACCTTCGACATCCTGCTCCATTTCCTTTAATTCTTCTTCCGAATAATAATCGGAGTACGGATCACCAAGGGATTCCACCATACCCGAATAAATACCGTTCTCCAGTGTCTCTGTATCGGTCTCTTCCAGATAATAGTTATGAATCACTTCCTCGATTGCTTCTATCTTACGTGTTGTCTGAACCGTTACCACTTCGTCACTTCTTGAAGAGGAAGAGACCGGAAGTGTATTTCCCAAAAGAGAATTTTTGCCTACCAGCCAACCGATTAAATTGCCTGCCGCAAACAAAATCACGGAAATCCAGATTCCCGTCATCACTCCGTAAAAATACGAACGGTTCTTTTTTTTCTTTTCTTTTTTGGCAGGAAGCTCCGGTCTTTGGTGATAGACCTTAGCTTCCGTTTCTTTTATTTCTTCAAATGTGTTATTGTCTTCCATTATATTGCCTCTAAACACTTTCACGCCACGATACCCGGGATACAATATTATTCCATTATATGCATTGTCTTAACGATAAATACGAACCCCTACTTGCTTAAATAATTCCACGGCGATACATAATTTCCATCCAGACGCACACCAAAATGCAGGTGATTACCGGTAGAACGGCCCGTTGTTCCGACAGCCGCAATCTTTTCTCCTCTTCCTACCATATCCCCACTGGATACATACAAAGCGGACGCATGCATATAAATCGTAATCAGTCCTCCGCCATGGTTAATCATAATATAATTACCCATGGAACTGTTATAGCCTGCGCCGATAACCTGTCCGTCATAAGCCGCTAAAATCGGCGAACCGCCCGGTGCCGCAAGGTCGATACCGTTATGGAACTTATCCACTCCGAGTGTCGGGTGCAGACGCCATCCGTAATCGGAAGAAACACGAGTATAAGACGGTGCCGGCCATTTAAACATACCGCCATCGTAAATAATTCTCTCAGACCCCTGTTCTTCCAAAAGACGTTTTCTCTCAGCAGCCAAAGCTTCTTCCAACGCCTTAATGGTATCATTTTCCATGGCAATATCTGCTTCGTATTCTGCTATTGCCTGCTGCTTATTCTTAATGTCGCCCGTATAACGGTTAATCTCCTGCTCTTTGGAAGCAATCAAAGTTTCAAGGTTTTTCTGTTCTTCATCCACTTTTGCCTTTGCTTCTTCCAAAAGTGCTTCTTCTGCTTCCAGTTCAGCCTTACAAACCTCAATTAATTCACGGTTGGTCACATATTCCTGTAGCATCTTGGTGTCGTATTCCGACATCTTGGTAATATATTCTTTTTTATTAATAAACTCGCCAAAACTATCCACATCCAAAAGGAGTTCCAAATAATAGGTATCCCCCTGTTCGTATAAAAACTGGACGCGTTCTTTCATGGTCTCATACTGGGTCTTTTCTTTTTCCTGGGCATCTTCCAGTTCTTCAGTTGTCTCTAATATCTCATCCTCTTTTTCAGAGATAAGAGTCTTTAACTCTTCAATCTTAGCCTCTACCTCAGACAGATTCTGGTCCAACTCGGTAACATACGCCTGAAGATCCGCACGCGTATCCTTAAGGTCTTCCATAATCTCTTTTACCTGGGTAAGTCCGGATTGAAGTTCTTTTTTCTTCTTCTGTGCTTCCTCAATCTCTTTTTGTTTCTCTTTGATACTCGCTTCAATTGCCGCCGCATCTGCGTATACAGAGTAACGGAAGGTTCCAAATAAAAGCACAACCGCAAAACATCCGCACAAAAGTTTTGTAAAAAATCTCTTTTTTCTAAGCATTCTGATTAAACCCTTAAATGTTTTCTAACTGTCGTAAAGCTTCCGAGGAAACCGATTCCGGCGCCGATTCCCAATGAAATCGGAACCAGATAATTCATAATTGTGACAACCGGAAGGAATGTCAACAGGTTGTTCAACATACTAAAGTTCATCAAAATAAATTCAATAATATAATTGTATAACAAATAAATCAGTGCAAGCGGTATTGCCGAACCTACAAGCCCGATTAAAAGACCTTCTACCACAAACGGTGCTCTGACAAAATAGTCTGTCGCACCAATGTATTTCATAATGTTAATCTCTTCCTTACGTAATGAAATACCAATCATAACGGTATTGCTGATTAAGAATACGGAAACTGCCAGCAAAATTAAAATAATGGCAATCGATACATATCCGATCAGGCTGTTCATTCCGGAAAAAATATTCGCGGTTAAATCCGAACGGTTAACGGAGCGGATACCCTCTACGGATTCCAGATACTCAACCAGACTGTTCTGCTGGGAAATATCATTCAGATAGATCTCATAATTGGCACTGTCAATCAACGGATTCTCGGTGATGCCTTCGGCATATTCGCCCAAATCCGGCTTAAAACTCTCCCACGCTTCATCTGCGGAGATAAAGTTCATATCACGCACTTCTTCCCTTTTGGCAATCATCTCGCCAATCTGGGCAATCTTGGCATCTTCCAGTCCTTCATCAAAAAATACGGTAATGGCAACACCTTCCTGTACCGTCTTTAATATGCTTGAAAAATTCGCCACAATCGCAAAAAAGATACCGAACAGCAAGAGGCAGGCACTGATGGTTGCAACGGATGCCAACGAATACCATGCATTGCGGAAAATATTTTTGATTCCCTGTCTCAGGGTGTAAAAGAAAGTACTAATTCTCATCTATATATCCACCTTTCTCTTCATCGCTGATAACAACACCCTTCTTCAAAGTGACAACTCGTTTCTGCATCTCGTTAACGATTTCCCTGTTGTGGGTTACAACAATAACGGTCGTTCCACGCTTATTAATCTGCTCTAAAAGTTTCATGATTTCCCATGAGTTCTTAGGATCCAGATTACCTGTCGGTTCATCGCACAACAAAATCGGCGGCTTATTAATCAACGCTCTTGCCATGGCAACACGCTGCTGCTCACCACCTGAAAGCTGCTTTGGCTTTGCTTTATATTTACCGGCAAGACCCACGATGGATAAAATAGCCGGCACATTTTTCTTAATTTCCCTACCCGGTGTCTGTACGATTCTCTGCGCAAACGCTACATTTTCATATACATTTCTGTCTTTTAACAAACGGAAATCCTGGAACACAACACCAAGGTTACGTCTGTACATCGGTACCTGTCTGTGTTTTAACTTGGCAAGGTTCTGTCCGTTTACATAGATTTCTCCCGTAGTCGGAACCAACTCACGCAACAAAAGCTTGATCAATGTGGATTTACCCGACCCGCTGTCACCAACAATAAATACAAACTCGCCCTTCTTAATCTTTAAATTTACACCATTTAAAGCATGGGCACCGTTTATTGTCTGGTAGGACTTTGTAACATTCTCAAGTACAATCAGATTATCTTCATATACTGCTTTTTTTCTGGTTTTCTTTTTACCCAACAACACGTCTTTTCTCTCCTAGTACTGTAATGATTCCATATACTTCATGTATTTTACGACCATAAGTGCAATCTTAAAGGTAATTGCATCTTCAAATACGCGCAAATCAAGTCCCGTTGTCTTCTGTAATTTATCAAGACGATACACCAATGTGTTACGGTGAATAAATAACTGCCGGGAAGTCTCAGACACATTCAGGCTGTTCTCAAAGAACTTCATAATCGTTGTTAATGTCTCTTCGTCAAAATCATCCGGGCTCTTACCTCCGAAAATCTCCTTAATAAACATCTTGCAAAGCGGAATCGGCAACTGGTAAATCAGACGTCCGATACCAAGCTCACTGTAGGCAATAATATTTCTCTCATCAAAGAAAATCTTTCCTACATCGAGTGCCATCTTCGCTTCTTTGTAAGAGCGGCTGACTTCCTTAATTTCTTTTACAATTGTACCATAAGCTATGTGTACATTGCGAATTCCTTCTTTTTCCAAATAAGACTTGTATTCATTGCACAAAGCATCAATCTCACCGGAATGTTCCATGTCGGAAAGGTCTTTTACCACGATAACATTATTCTCATCAACCGCCGTAATGAAATCCTTATTGTTGGCACCAAAAGAAGCCCTCATAAGTTCGAGCACATTGCTGTCCTTACCGGTACCGCCTTCAATAATAATTGCCACACGCTTTGCTTCCGACTGGATATGCAGTTTCTTCGCACGGCTGAAAATATCTACAAGCAAGAGGTTATCAAGTAACAGGTTCTTAATAAAATTATCCTTGTCAAACCTCTCCTTATATGCCACTAAAAGATTCTGGATCTGGAAAGCCGCCATCTTACCGAGTGTATAAGTTGCTTCTCCCGAACCTCCCGCAACCAGAATATATTCCAACTGCTGTTCGTCATAAATCTTGAAAAACTGACATCCCTGCACTTCCTGGCTGTCCGCCGGTGACTGTGCAAAATTCAGTGCCGCAGCCGCATAACGGTCCATATCCGGATTCGATGTTGCAATCACCTTTCCGTCAATATCCACAACACAAAGTTCCATTCTGGAAATTGTCTTAATCCCTTCTATTGTGTTCTGTAAAATCTGATTTGAAATCATAATCCCCTCTCCTTTGGATTCTCACTTGATTTTTGTACCTTTTTTACAATGCTTTTTATAATTTTTTCGTTCCATTTTGTAATTCCATTTTATATATTAATAGTAAATGACAAAAAAATCTATAGTAATCTATGATTTTTTTGTGTATTTTTTATGTTTTTTACCAATTTCCCTTGCTTTATGTTTTTGGGCAACCTATACAAAAGATTGCGGCATGGTAGGATGGGAATATGCCTTCTGAAATGACCCTCTGTAAACGCCGGTGCTTAGCGAGGTATTTCCGAGCTTAGCACCGCTGCGTTTTAAAGGGAGCGAAAGCGTGTCATCAGGAAGAACACCTCCGCCGTCTGCCTACACACATTCTTTGTAAAGCCTTTACAAACAACCAAAAAACACCGATAATATAAGTGTAAGGAGGGCGTGCTTATGGATATAGCTTCTATTTCTATGGCGATGGCTCAGACTAACGTAATGTCAAAAGTAAGTGTCGCTGTATTGGACAATGCCATGGAGGTTAATGAAATGGCCGGACAGGGCATAGTGAATATGATTGATGCGGCTGCCATGGAGCGCAGTGTGAATCCTGCTGTTGGCGGCAACTTTGATATGTTAGTATAAGCTTAGCCTGACAAACACAAAAAGGGCTGTTACAGAAATGTAAGATTACTCTTAGACTTCTGTGACAGCCCTTTTTCATTCTCTATTGTAGCAATATTTCCAATTGCACTTTGTTACGCAATAATACCATAGCTTAACAGAATATCGTACGCAATAAAGCCGATTGCCAGTACTGCGGCAATAATAAAGGATGCCGTAACAATTCTTACCTTGCCTTCCTTTTTGCCCGGAAGAGTCTCTTTTAACTGCTCTACCCTGCCTTCGTTCTTGGCAATTTTGTAGAGCATACAAATCGCAAGCGGTGTGAAAATCGCTGCAAGCACTACATATACCGCAATCATAATATACATATCCGTCGTTGCCGATGCCGCCTCTAACATGGCCGGATCCGTATATACTCCCGGCATTATCTCTTCCAGTAAAAACATCAGCGTACACGACTGCGCATTATACACAAAATGGAACAAAACCGTCGGCCAGATACTGTTCGTTGCTTCCAACAGAAGTGCCAGCAACACGCCGATTGCAAATGCATACAAAGCCTGGTTCAGATTCATATGCATTACACCAAACAAAAAGCCCGATGCTAAAACCGCCGCAAACTTATCCCCATGTTTACGGTAACCACCGTACACAATACCTCTGAATAATGTCTCTTCGCAAAATGCCGGTACAACAGCCATAAAAAACAGCATAACCGGAAATGCCACGCCGAGAATCTGTCCGGAAAGTGCCATTACCGTATTGTCTACAAAAAGCATACTGATGGCATTAATAAGCGTTGTCAACGGCATACTCAGCCATGTAAAAATCAACGCATACAAAAGTGTGGACTTTTTTACCTTCTTATAATGCAAACGCTCCCACAATGTCTGCTGCTTCCCTGCTTCTGCATCCGCCTCAGAAACTGTTTTCTTTTGTCCGAGCATCCAGCAAAGCAGGTATACCACCATCGGAAGCAAAAGTAAGATTTCTCCCAGGGAAAGATTTAGTAAAATTCCTATCTCAAACATATCCGGAAAATTGTAAAGCACAAGTGAAACCACTATATGCAATGCAAATATTCCCACCATTAACCAATTAATTTTCTTTATTTCCATCGTATTTGTGTCTCCCCTATTTCAATTTTTCCCGCTTTTAACAAATTACCGACCGCACGCTTAAACTCATTCTTGCTCATGTCCATTTCGGCTTTAATAAGTTCCGGAGATGCTTTATCCGTAAATGGCAGAACGCCATTTCCTTCTTCCAGCTTCTTCATAACCTTTTCGGCATCAATGCTCATCTGGATATATGCCTTTTCCCGCAGGCTTAAATCCAATTTTCCTTCCTTTTTGATGCTTGCCACACGGGCACTCACAACATCACCGACAGATAGCTTGGTTGTCATTTCTTTTTTGGCAATTAATGCACTGAAACAATTATCCACCGCAACAAATGCACCGAAATTATCACTGATTTCATATACAACACCGGTTACCTTATCGTCCTTTTTATACGGACTGTCCGTACGCAGATACGGATACACTTTCATGGTGGCACATAAACGTCCGCTCTTATCAATATAGAGCGCCACAACGCATTCATCGCCCACCTTAACCGGCTTTGTCTGCTCCTTAAACGGCAAAAACAAATCCTTTTCCAATCCCCAGTAAAGGAATGCTCCGACACGGTTTACCTGTACTACCTTTAAAACTGCCGTCTGGCCTTTTACAAGCAAAGGCTCATTTACGGTTGCAATCAATCTGTCTTTGGAATCCTTGTAAATAAATACCTCTATTTCATCGCCTACCGATATATTTTCCGGCACCTGCTTAATCGGCAAAAGAACTTTTTCTTCTACCGCAGCTTCTTTGCTTTCTGCCAGATATACTCCGAAATCTACTTTTTTTACAACTGTTAATGTCTGTTTTTCTGCTAAATTAATCATAATTCTCTCCTGTTATTCCGTTCTTTTGTTACTATATTGCCACGCATTAAACGCCACTCCTACTCATTACCTGCAGCAAACACGCTATGCCCGTGTTGCCTCAATCACCGCATACGGCTTATTTTCCGTATCGCAAAGCGCCACAATACATGCATTTCCATATATATACACCACAGGTACCATGACGTCTCCAAGCCTAGCCTGATTACGGTATTCCACGCGCATTTTGTTAAACCTTACATCCCTTGGCAAATAGGCACTCGCAATCTGCACATACTGTCCGTTGTTCACATGCATATTACTGTCCAAATGATACTCGCAAACTTTCACAGCTTCTTTTTTTGTCACGTCCCAACCGGAATCCTCTTCTGTATCCGGCAAAAGAATCTTGCGTGCCGAATAATCCATCGGAAGCGGCTCTTCCAATGTATATTTACTGATAAACTCTTCATCCACTCTTGCCGGACGCATTTTTTCCATATCCATAAAAGTCCAGATGGAATTGGCCATTACAATGTACTCACCGGAATCGTCCTGTATCACAAAATTACGGTGTCCGATAAATCCTTTAAAACTTGTCGGGAAAGTCCCAACCGCAATCTGCTCGTTAAATTCGGGAAACCGTTTCACTTCTATCTGCCAGCTGTTTAAAATCCACGCCTGATGTCTGGGTTCTAACAGTGCAAAACCGTTTCCGATGTCCTCCCCCTGAAAACAGGTCACATCCTGAAACAAATTTGTAATTGCATCTATTCTCATTAACCGGCCGGTATCTACCTGGCTGTAGCCAACCTTTGTGTTATATGTGTACATATATTCCCTCTTACAAAAACGAATTCAACATATCCATTATAGCCATATCTTGTAAATAACTCAATAAAATTCCTATTAAGAAAAATGTTGTAATTATTTTATGCATCAAAAAACTCCAGTGAATATTCACCGGAGTCTTAAGCAGGGCTACAAGGATTCGAACCTTGAAATGACGGAGTCAGAGTCCGTTGCCTTACCGTTTGGCGATAGCCCTATATCAAGTGTCACTTGCTGGACACTCGATTATAATACTAAATTGTTTCGGGTTTTGCAAGCCCTTTTTTTATTTTTTTCAAAAAAGTTAAAGCAATCCTTTTATTTCATGAAAAAGTTGAACTCAAAAAGCAATTTTAAAAAGGTATTTCCTTCAATATCCTGTATAATCCGTGTACTTACCGGTCCCAGATAATTATTCGCACCCAGCATAAACACAATCCATATAATAAGAATGGCCTTAACCAATCCGACACCGATTCCCAATACCGAATCAAAAAACTTGATAATCGGAAGTGAAGACACCGCCCTTGCCGAACGCAAGATAAATTTCACTATTCCGTAAGCCAGCCCAAAAACCACCAGCAATATCACGGAATACAAAGTATTGGTCATCTCACCCTCTGTGAAACTGGCCACCAGCATCAGGCCAAGCGCAAGTACTACAAATGCCGCAAATAGCGCTACCAGCCCCGACAACTCTTTTGCCATTCCTTTTTTGAAACCGCGAATCATCATCCATACTGCCAAAATAACAACCGCGAGCAATGTAACATTCATATCCATATTTTATTCAAACTCCAATGTCGCAAGTCCATTATTTATTACCAGCAAAAACTTTCTTGGCGAATCAGTCGCCACCACATAATGTACTCTGCCCTCAAAACTTCCGTCAAACTTCACTTTGCCATTCAATCCGACCACTTCACATCCTGCTTCATTGTATATCATTACCTGGTCATTCCGGATTAAAATATCCTTAAAGTTCCGGTCGAACGCATGGCTAAGTACTTTTTCACCGGAAGTGTTATAAACATCCAGACAATACTTATTCGCACCGGTCTGGTCGTAGAACAACAAACCGACATGTGTATCGGAATAATACACCCCCTGAATCTGTTTATCCAGCAAAATGTCCGCCGTACTTACCGGTTTTTTCGCACCCGCAAAAAACATCAGACGATTATCCGCCACCGCAAACAGCGTCTCCGGATTCATAAATTCAACAATCGGAATAACCGCATTCTCATAATCGTAGCTGCTTACAATATGATCGGTTGCCCCTTCGCCGACTCCGCCGAAATTATAAAAGGTCATACTGCTTCGCATGGTACTTCCATCCACATAAAAATATGACACGCCCATCACTTCGCCGGACAAAGAACAGGCAATCGGATATCCTGTTTTGGACATGGTTGCTTTTGCTTCTACAATCTTGGTTCCTTCCTTACTGAAAAGATTAATCCAGGAATTGCCGGAGTCTTCCAATATAGCCGCCACATAGCCTGTAGAAGACACGGAAAAATCGCGGAGCGGCAATTTGGTATCCACTTCATAAGAATTGCCTTTATTATCAATCAGATGAATAATATGTCCGTTATAATCCCCAACACCCACAAAGCCGTCTGCCGTCTTTACAATTGGGGACTGCATCTCATATGTCAGGTTCCAAAGAACCTCTCCGTTGATATCGGTATTGCTGATACCATCCTTACTGTAACGGATTACACTTCCGTTATTCTCCATATAAGAGGTATTCTCCACAATCTGATAATCCCCCTTCTGGGTGATTACATAACCGGAAAACACCTGATTCTTATACGAATTAACCAATACTGCCATTATCGCAATAATGACTCCCACAATAAGAAGCACCCTAAGCATGGAGTGCATACGGTGCTTTCTTATTTTTTTGGAAATATTAACTTCTGCCTCAGATTTGCCCTGAATCACGCGGAAATTACTTCTGTCTGACATTAAAATTTATACTCCGAATTTAAAAATCGTTGTAGAACGGAATGGTCTTTCCGGTCCAAAAATAATGGATGGGAAATTATCATGGTGTACGGAATCCGGATAATACTGTGTCTCTAAACAGAATCCGGTACGTTTTGTATAAACGGCACCATTTTTTCCTTTTTCATTTCCGATGGAATTACCTGCATAGAACTGCACACCCGGAAGGTCTGACAATACTGTCAGTTCGATTCCTGTAGCATCCGATTTTGCTTTCGCAATTTCTTTTACGGTTCCGTCACAGTCATCCACTACAAAGTTATGGTCATATCCGCCTGTAAATTTAAGCTGTTCATTATCTGCTTCAATCTCATCGCCGATTACTTTCCAGTCCGTAAAATCAAACGGTGTTCCCTTTACCGTTGCAATCTCACCTGTAGGAATGGAGCCTGCTCTTACCGGTGTATAGTTAGAACAGTTCAATTTTAACTTATGGTCAAGAATTGTTCCCGCATCATGTCCGGAAAGGTTGAAGTATGCATGGTTGGTAAGGTTCATAACGGTATTCTTATCACTGTCACCTTCGTAATCCAGGCGCACTTCATTCTCATCGGTTAATGTATATGTAACTGCAAATTTACGGTTGCCCGGTAATTTGTAATCCATATCTGCAAGTTCATATGTGAAACGCACACCGTTTTCTACTTCCTGCGCATCCCAGAGCTGCTTATTCATACCGTTTGGAATATCGGTATGTAAGTTGTTCTCATTATCATTTACATCCAGTTTGTAAATCACACCGTCGATAGGTGCTTCCGCATAAGCAATACGGTTTGCACTTGGTGCAATAACAGAGCCTAAAAAGCATCCGTTTACGTACCAGTCTTCTATATTGTCATGTCCAAGGAGCACATCCTTCTTGTTACCGTCTTTATCCGGTACTACGATGTTAACTAACATAGCTCCAAAGTTCATAACGGACATTTCCATTCCGTTTTTGTTTGTTACCGTGTACAGGAAAACATCTTTTCCGTCACGTGTTTTTCCATAAAGTTCCTTTTTCATTCTTAATACCCTCTCCTTCTATAAGCAGTGCCTTAGAGCACCTACTGATTATAATTCGATTCTGCCTTCCAGTGCACGCAAAAGCGTCACTTCATCGATACATTCCAAATCGCCGCCAACCGGTACTCCGCTGGCAATTCTGGTTACCAGAACGCCCAGAGGCTTTACCAGCTTGCTGATATACATTGCCGTCGTCTCGCCCTCCAGACTGGAATTGGTGGCAATAATCACCTCTTTTACATCCTGCTCTTTGAGACGCTCAAGCAATTCTTTTAACTTAATATCATTTGGTCCGATTCCAATCATTGGGGAAATTGCCCCATGCAGCACATGATACACACCCCGGTATTTACCGGTCTTCTCATAAGCTGCCAGGTCTCTCGGATTCTCTACCACCATGATTACCGAATGGTCCCTTTTCTCATTACTGCAGACCGGACAAATCTCATTGTCCGTAAGTGTAAAACATTCGCTGCAATAACGCACCTTCTGCTTGGCTTCCATAATGGTATTCGCCAGACGGTTCACCTTTCCGGCCGGCATGTTAATCAAATGAAATGCCAGTCTCTGCGCTGATTTCTCACCAATACCCGGAAGTGCAGCAAGCTCGCTGATTAAATTATTAATGGGTCCGCTGTACAGTTCCATTAGAATGTCAATCCTCCAAGACCACCGGTCATTTTATTCATCATGCTTGCGCTCGCTTCGTCAGCCATTCTGAGCGCTTCGTTGGTCGCTGCCACGATTAAATCCTGTAACATTTCCACATCATCCGGATCTACTACATCCTGGGAAAGCACTACCTTTACCACTTCTTTCTTGCCGGAAACCGTAACTTCTACCGCTCCGCCACCTGCTTTTGCGCTAAATTCCTTAGTCTCAAGTTCCTTCTGGCTTTCTTCCATCTGACGCTGCATTCTCTGTGCCTGCTTCATCAGATTGTTCATATTTCCCGGCATTCCGCCTCCCGGGAATCCACCTCTTTTTGCCATATCTATGACTCCTTTCATTCATCCTCTTCTTCTATTTCTGTCATAATGAATTGGGATAAATCCACATATTCATCAGAAAAATCACGGTTTGGGGAAACGCTCTGGATTGTCACTTCCACCTGTCTTTGCATATAATTTGAAATCAGTTCATCCACTTCCTGCTTCTTGCCATCCAGACTAAAATAATCCGAACTGATGCCGTCTTCCACAATTAATAACAGTTTGTCATCCGTGGACAACGATAATCTTGCATGCTTTAACTGATTCTTTAAAAAGCCGTCTGCTGTTGCCACAATCGCCGGCCACTTGGACACAATGTCCTTTATCTCTTCGGGCAATGCCTTGGGCATCTCTCTTTTTACCGGAGCAGCTGCACTTTCTGTCCCACTCTCACCGGCATATCCCATGCTGTTGCCAAATCCTCCTGCAGGCATTGCCGCCATCGGGATTCCTTTTTCTATTTTTTCTTCCACTGCACGGATTCTGTCCACCAAAGCATCGGACTTTGTCTCCATCTCTGGTTTACATAATTTAATCAGTGCAATCTCTATCATGATACGCTTTTGTGCTGCATAACGGATATTACCCGATAACTCAGAGAAAATGCGGATAAACCGGATAATGCTCTCTGCATCCGTCATCTGTGCCTCTTCCATCAGACGCATCTTATTATCGGTTGAAACATCCAGCACATCCTCTACATCGTCCGTTGTCTTTACCAGTAACAGATTACGCAGATACCATGTGAAATCAGACACAAACTGCGTCAGTTCGCGTCCCTGCATCACTATCTCTTCCAATAAATCAATACAACCGATTACATTCCGGTCCAAAATATGGCGCATGAGCTTACTGAATACCACCGTATCCACTGCACCAAGAACATCCAACACCATATCATAAGTCAGTTTCTGTCCGAAATGGAATGCGATACACTGGTCCAAAAGACTGAGGGCATCTCGCATGGAACCGTCTGCCGTTTTGGCAACATAGCGAAGCGCCTTGTCTTCTACCTCAACATTCTCCGTCTCCATAAGTTCCTTCAAACGGTCTGTAATCGTATCTATGGTAATTCTCTTAAAATCGTACCTCTGGCATCTGGATAAAATTGTAATCGGAATCTTGTGCACTTCCGTCGTTGCCAGAATAAATATACAATAGGACGGCGGTTCTTCCAAGGTCTTAAGCAACGCATTAAATGCCCCAATCGAAAGCATATGCACTTCGTCGATTATATACACCTTATATCTGCCGTTTGCCGGTGAATACGAAACATCGGAAATAATCTCCCTGATGTTCTCCACACCGTTATTGGAAGCCGCATCAATCTCCATGACATTCATGCTGGCTCCGGCTGCTATTGCTTTACAGGAAGCACATTCGCCACAGGGGTTACCGTCCACCGGTGTCTCACAGTTTACCGTCTTGGCAAAAAGCTTCGCAATTGTGGTCTTGCCGGTTCCACGCGTACCGCAGAACAAGTAGGCATGGCCTACTCGCTTCGCTGCAATCTGGTTCTTTAAAGTTGTAACAATATGGTCCTGTCCCTTGACATCTTTAAAATTCTCAGGACGGAACTTCCTATAAAGGGCTGTATATGACATTCTTAATCACCAAATGAAATACCTAACATTTTTGCTTCTTTGATAATAGTCGATTCCGGATTCACCATCTTCAATTTACCTGCCACTTCTTCAAGCGGAACCTTTACAATCTCACGGTTGCGGTAACCAACCATGAATCCGTACTCGCCTTCCAAAATAAGGCGTCCTGCTTCTGCACCGAGACGGCTTGCAAATACTCTGTCGTATGGGCAAGGACTGCCACCACGCTGCATATGTCCCGGAACCGTTACGCGCACTTCCTGTCCGGTAAGTTCCTGAATCTTGGCTGCCACCTCGTAAGAAACAGACGGATATGGGGACTTGGCAAATTTTTCTTTGTATTCTTTCTTGGAAAGCGCCGCATCTTCTTTGCTGATAGCACCTTCTGCAACTGCCAGTATGGTAAACTTATGTCCGTCCTTAATTCTCTTCTCAACGGACTCTGCAATCTTCTTAATATCGTATGGAATCTCCGGAATCAGGATAATATCCGCGCCACCCGCCATACCGGCATTCAGTGTCAGATAACCAACCTTATGTCCCATGACTTCCACAACAAATACTCTTCCGTGGGAAGCAGCTGTTGTGTGAATGCAGTCAATTACATTGGTCGCAATGTCAACCGCACTCTGGAAACCAAAGGTCATATCCGTTCCGTACAAATCATTATCAATTGTCTTAGGAAGGGTAATCACATTGAGGCCCTCTTTTCTAAGAAGGTTCGCCGTCTTATGTGTACCGTTACCACCCAAAACAACAAGGCAATCCAACTGAAGCTTATAATAATTCTGCTTCATTGCCTCTACTTTATCAAGGCCGTTCTCATCCGGATCCTTAATCGTCTTAAAAGGAGTACGGCTACTACCCAAAATAGTACCGCCAACCGTCAAAATACCGGAAAAATCCTTGGCTGTTAACATCTTAAAATTGCCGTAGATAAGTCCTCTGTAACCATTTAAAAATCCATAAATCTCTACTTCTTCACCACTATTGTGGAGCGACTTAACAACACCTCTCATAGCCGCATTCAATGCCTGGCAATCGCCACCGCTTGTTAACATACCGAAACTCTTCATCCCGTATCCTCCCGGTTCCTGTATGATAATAAAATAATTATATCTTATTTTGAAAACGTTCACAAGATTTATAATAGCAAAACAGACAGCAAAAAACGATTCTGCCCCAGCCATACCAATCCATTAGGGGAGGGGCAGAATCGTTTTTTGCTGTCTGTTATCATTTTTATTCAATTGACAAATGCGGTTTGTACACATTTCCTTTTCTTACGGCTTTGATTTCACCAATCTGGATACCACTCTGTGCAAATGCAAGATCCACATAATAATCGATGGCTACAAAGGATTCCATCTGGATGCTGTGCTCTACCCATTCTCCGCCTGTTCCGCGGATTGTGATTGTACGGAGCGGAATCTTATTCATAAAGATGGTCATGGAGCTCTGTGACAATTCTCCGAGGTCCGATTTCATCTTGAATGTCACTTCATACATTCCCTGTCTCGGTATACGGAGTGCAAACTGGTTTACACTGCCGGCTTCTGTTTTAAGGCCTGTTAAATCAAAAATACCTTCTTCTAAAATTTCTACCGGAGGCATAATATTTTTTTCTACCTCACCGGTCTTTGGTGCATTTAAAACTTCAAATTCCACCTCTTCGCCGATTGCACGTTTTCCAACCGGAGAACGCATTAATACCGTTAAAATATTAGCTGCATTACGCACTAATTCACCACGGGTAAGTCTTCCCTCTGCGAGTGCATCTGCCGCATCATCCTTAAGCGGATTGGCCTCTGCATCGGATACTACCATGAACAAATCGTTCTGGGCACGGATCATCATGGAAATCTTACGGATATGCGGAGAATCTCCCGGTCCGTCATTCATCTTTGCCCACCAGTCCGTCATCACGATACCTTCATAGCCCCACTCATTACGCAGGATAGTAGTATTCAAATCATAATTACTTGCATTCCATGTACCGTTAAGCGGATTGTAGGTTGTCATGATACTGTATGCGCCGCCTTCTTTTACCGCAATCTCATAACCCTTTAAGTAAATCTCACGCAATGCTCTCTGGGACACAATAGAGTCCGCAAGATGACGTGAAAATTCCTGGTTATTGCATGCAAAATGCTTAACCGTACCGGTTACCCCGTATTTTGCCATACCTTTCAGCATCGCTGCCGCCATTTTACCCGTCATATACGGATCTTCGGAAAAATACTCAAAGTTTCTTCCGTTTAACGGATGACGATGGATATTCATACCCGGTCCGAGTAATGTATCAATCTTATTAAGAAGGAGTTCCTTTCCTTCCCACTGGTACAATTCTTCTACCAGCTGTGTATTAAATGTACATGCAAGCAATGTTCCGTTCGGGCTTAAAAACGCCTTGGTACCACAGTCCATACGGATACCGGAAGGGCCGTCGGCACATCCGCCGATTGGCATACCGAATTTTTCCAAAGAAGAGGTAACTCCTCCAAAAGAACCGGCAATACCCGGTGTTACCTTGCTGGAGCACATACCTTCTCCTCTTGCCATACAGATTAAATCCTCATCCGTAAGCTGTGCAAGATATTCTTCCTTAGTAACGCTTCCGTCCATTACATCTTTAAAACGATATCCTTTATCGCCCGTATATTCTGCCGCCTGCGGACGGTTATTAGCAATACGCTTCTTAATATCTATTGTCTGAAGCGGAACCGCTTCCATCTTCTTTTCAAATGTTCCGTCAGGATTCATTTGGAATACAAATCTCTCAAACGCCTCCACCGGTGCACAGGCTTCCTGCAACTGCTCCGTCACACGAAGGTCATCCAGAACAAATGCCAATACTTCCTTCGCATCTCTTACATTCTCACCGGCAAACACCTTGTATTCCCCTGCTTCGAGTACATAACAGTTCGCATGTCCCGTAACGCCGCCATCATCAAAAGATGCCATCTCTGATATTGCAAAAGAAAGCGTCAGACACTCGGATTCCCCGGGCTGTAACTCTTTTGTTTTTGCAAAACGGATGAGATTTCTTGCAGGTTTACATAATATTCCCTGCGCCGGCATGTAATACACTTGCACAACGTCTTTACCCGCAACCGTTCCTGTATTGGTTACATCCACTTTTACCGTAACATCTTTATCATCTGCAACAGCACTTACCAGCTTCTGCTCAAATGTTGTATAGGAAAGACCGTAACCGAAAGGATATAGAACCTTTTCTTTTGCCGCCGTTTCAAAATAGCGGTATCCCACATAAATATCTTCTACATAGAAATTCTTAATCTTATCGCCAAAATATGGTGTTGACGGATAATCTGCAATGTCATAAGCAATGGTATCTGCAAGACGTCCGCTCGGTGCCGCTTTGCCCGTCAATACATCGGCAACACCATGTCCGCCTTCGATTCCTCCCTGCCATACATAGATAACCGCCTGCGGATGATACTTCTCTACAAACTTCATATCGATGATATTACCCACGTTAAGCACAACCGCCACGCGCTTAAATGCCGCACATACCAGCTTTAACATGAGTTCTTCCTTCTCGGCCAGTAAATAACTGCCTTCGCCCGCAAAATTATCCTTGTCTTCTCCTGCAGTTCTTCCGAGCAGAACAAGTGCCATATTTGACTGCGCTGCCGCATCGGCAACGATTTCCTCTGTCAGTTCCATCTCTTCCTGGCACCATGGTTCATTGGCCCATCCTTTTCCCACATCAAAAGGATGATCCTTAAGCCACTCCTCATAAATTGCATGGAGGTTCTGATTCGTCTTAATTCCGGCCTCTTTTAAGGCATCGGAAATCGATACTTCATACGGAACATTTACCATTCCGCCCGAACCCATTCCGCTCTTAAAATAATTAAACTGGCTTCTTCCGAAAACCGATACTATATCTTCTTCCTTTATCGGCAGAGCATGATTCTCGTTATGTAAAAGGACACAACCTTCTGCTACTGCTTCTCTTGCTTTATTTGCATATTCCTTCCAATCAAATGTATATGTATTTTTCATAGCTCCCCCTATGGCTGTTTTTCCTTATTTTAGTAATTTTTTGTGCTGCTGTCTATCACAATTGTGCTTTTTTAGCCACTATTCTAATACTATCTTACTTTATATGAAACTGCAATCAAAGGTTGGGATAAAACTTTCCTTTGCCGCTTCCCCTTCCTGGATAAACGCATTCTCCACACCAAGAGACAATAAATAATCCATTACCTTCCCATATTCCCGTTTGGTTACTTTACGGTTTAAATTGGCATAAATCTCCTGATGCACAACCGGCGTATATTGGCTCATTACACTTATGTAAACCGCATTTCCATACGTCTGCCATACATAATCAAGTACCGCCATCGAATCTTTTGTATGCCCCGGCAATACCAGATGCCTAATGATAACACCCTTTTGCATATTTCCCGTCATCTCATCAAACACCGGTGCTCCCGCCTGACGCACCATTTCTGCAATTGCCTTTTGGGCCACTTCAAAATAATCCTCTGCATTTGCATAGTTCTTAGATACTTCCGGCGAAAAATATTTCAAATCGGGAAGATAAATATCTACAAGCCCCTCCAAAAGACGCAGGCTCTCCACCGTTTCATAGCCGGAAGAATTGTAAACAACCGGTATCGTAAGCCCTTTTTCTTTTGCCAGTACAAGCGCTGTGGCCACCTGCTTTACAAAATGTCCCGCAGTAACCAGATTAATATTGGTGGCATTGTTCTCCTGCAGACGCAGGAAAGCATCCGTCAGTTCTTCCACCGTAAATGCCTGTCCCACCGAATTATCCGCAATGTTATGATTCTGGCAAAAAATGCATTTTAAATTACACCCGGTAAAAAATACCGTCCCCGAACCATATTGCCCGGTAATACACGGCTCCTCCCACTGATGCAGGGAAGTACGTGCCACACGTACCTGTGAGGTTTCTTTACAATATCCTGTTTTCCCGCTGTCCCTGTCCACATTGCACGCACGCGGACATAAATTGCACTTCACAATAAATACTCCCCTCTACGCAGGCTTCTTTCAAAACAAAAATCCTGTACAGAGGGGAACTTATACACGTTACCTTTGCAGTTAACTCCGCCAGGCACCCTCACGGCACATAGGAGATTCTTCTTATGGCTGCTGCATTCCTGCCCTGACCAGGTTCGTAGATTCCTATTGCGCAAGACCCAAACTTCAACGCCACTTGCAAAGGGCAGCTATATAAGCTCCCATCCATACAGGATTTCTTGTTTCAATTGCTTAGTATACTGACTTTTCTTTCTCTTGTCAAATAAGAGCTTTCTTATTTTCTTCTTTTTCAACCTTTAAACGTTTACGGAGATTTTTAAAAAAGGAAGTTAACATTTCCGAACACTCTTCCTCCAGTACGCCCCGCTCAATTTCGACCTGATGATTAAATTCTTCCATCTGCAAAACATTTAAAATGGAGCCTGCACAACCGGCCTTCGGATTCATACATCCGATAACCACTTTTTTTACTCGCGCCTGTACAATGGCTCCGGCGCACATCTGACAGGGCTCTAAGGTTACATACATCGTACAATCCTCAAGCCGCCAGTCACCCATCTTTTTACAGGCCTTTTTAATGGCAATAATCTCTGCGTGCGCCAGCGTGCTTTTATCCGTTGTGCGTCTGTTATAACCGCGTCCAATTACTTTTCCCTGATATTCAATTACACAGCCGATTGGCACTTCTCCAAGTTCTGCTGCTTTTTCGGCAAGCTTAATAGCCTGCTTCATGTACTTTTCCTGTATGTTCATTCTTTTATCCTCTTATTTTACCGTAACCAAATAATATCCTAAATCTCCGGTCTTATAATCTTTATTTGCCGATTCGAATTTCTCAAACCCAAACATTCTCGCCGCCATCTTTTCCCGCTCATGGTAAATTCCGGGAACTCCAAGCCAATACTCGTTTGGATCATCTTTCTTCCTAAACAGAATCAGATGTCTGTAATTATAATAACCATGCATTAAAAACTGATTGCTCTGAAACAGGCGGTATTCTGCCTGCAGAAAGTTTAAGTCTTTTGGAAAAATCCGAAAGCACTCTGCGTCATTATTAAATGGAAAAAACGGTTCGTGGGTTTCTGATAGCTGCTCCCATACGCCCTTAGGAACCACCTTTTCCGTTCCATTGTCGGGTTCAGATTCTTCTTCAACCTGCACCTCTGCTTTTGCAGGCACATTTTCCTCTTCTGCCGGCACTTCTTCCTGCATAACCTCATATGGTTTCTCTACAGACATTTCCTGTATAGCATTTATCTCATCCTTTGGCCTTTTTTCCTGTGGCTCAAATTCTGCAACCAGTACCCGCTTTTCATCCAACACAATTTTTATGGCTTCGATATATTCTTTTCTTTCTTTATCTTCTCCTGTTAACAGATATGTGCCTTCGCCTCGTCCTCCACGGATGGATAATGTGCCAAGTACATTCTCATCCAAATATACCTTAACCTCTTTATGAAACGACGCCTCCAACCCACTCACAAAAACAGAGAGAATGTGGCATTCATCGTATTGTTCCCATTTTACAAAACCCGCATTCCCTCTTTTTTCTTCCTCTTCTATTAGATCAAAATAAGAAATCAATCTTCTATATGCCATCATCATTCCCGCCTTTCTAAGACAATATATTCCGGATGATGTGGCATTATTCCTTATGCCTGTCTCCTATTCCTGTTTTTCAAGATAATTCAAATATTCCTGTACCATCAATGCAATCTTGAAAGTCAGGGCATCTTCAAATACTCTCATATCCAGTCCGATTGCTTTCTGCAACTTCTCAATACGGAACACCAGAGTGTTACGATGAATATAAAGCTGGCGGGAAGTCTCAGATACATTTAAATTATTCTCAAGGAATTTATTAACGGTGGTTAAAATTTCCTCTCCGATATCCTCCGGATTCTTATCCCCGTAAATCTCACGGATAAAAATCTTACACAGATTCTGCGGAAGCTGATAAATCAAACGTCCGATTCCAAGCATTCCGTAGGAAATCACATTTTTATAATCATAGAAAATATTCCCTACTTCCAATGCCATCTTCGCTTCTTTATAGGATTTGGAAACATCCTTAAGTTCATGCACCGGCTGACCGTACGCAACACGTACCTTAAGCATTGCCTCGGCATTCAACATGTCCACAATCGTATCGGCAATCTCATCCATGTCCTCTTTGGATGAATATTCCTCCAACTCTTTTATCAAAACAATACTCTTCTCATCTATGGATACGATAAAGTCACCCGCCTGCTGTACAAACATGCTCTTTAACAATTCAGCTGCCGTGCCGTCTTTATCGCTCTTAGTCTCAATCAAATATACAAGGCGCCGCTTATCCGCCTCAATATGAAGTTTGGATGCCCGGTTATGGATGTCCACAAGTAACATATTGTCCATAAGCAGATTCTGGAAAAATCCCGTACGGTCAAAACGATCCTTATATGCTATCAGCAGATTCTGAATCTGACAAACCGCCACTTTTCCCATCGTATACGCATCGTCACCAAATCCCTTTGCCACAAGAACAAATGTCGGCTCATGTTCATCCAGCACTTTGAAAAAATGACATCCGGACACAATCTGGCTGTCCGCCGGCGACTCTGCAAACGAGTCCACAATGGATTTTTCAAAAGGAACTTCGTCAGCCGTTGTTGCCACGCAATCCCCTTCCATGTCATATACAAAGAAATCTACCTTTGTAATACTCTTTAATTCATCAATATTTGTCTGAATAATCTGATTTGAAAGCATATACATACCCCTTTTTTTGATATCTATATCTTAAAACATGGAATTATTTTTCGCAAGTAAAAAAGGGGATGCTTCGCATCCCCTTCGCTTATCATTATTAGTTTGTGATAATCTGTTCTGTTTCTTTGTCGAATACGTGAATCTTTTCAACATCGAATGCAAACTTGATTGTATCGCCAGGTCTAGCTGTTGTACGAGGATCAACTCTAGCTGTGATTGGGAACTCTTCCAAATCAAAGTATAAGTAAACTTCAGCACCGAGTAATTCGTAAACCTTAACTGTAGATTCGAATACACACTTAGCTGTTTCGATGAACATTTCAGAATCGTCAACGTTTTCAGGACGGATACCGAATGTTACAGTCTTTCCAGCGTAACCGCCTTCGATTAATTTCTTAGATTTTGCAGGTGGTAATGGAATAGAATGTCCAGCTACTACTAAGCTAGCTTCGTCACCCTTAACATCTACTGTAGCGTCTAAGAAGTTCATCTGAGGTGAACCCATGAAACCTGCTACGAAGAGGTTCTGTGGCTTGTCATATAAGTTCTGAGGTGTGTCTACCTGCTGGATAACACCGTCTTTCATAACTACGATTCTTGTACCAAGTGTCATAGCTTCTGTCTGGTCATGTGTTACGTAGATGATAGTTGTACCTAATCTCTGGTGTAATTTAGCGATCTCGATACGCATCTGTACACGGAGCTTAGCATCAAGGTTTGACAAAGGTTCGTCCATTAAGAATACCTTAGGATTACGAACGATAGCACGACCCATAGCAACACGCTGTCTCTGACCACCTGATAAAGCCTTAGGCTTACGATCAAGTAATGGAGTAAGGTCAAGAATCTTAGC
>JAZMZZ010000212.1:0-7399 GCA_045586245.1 Lachnospiraceae bacterium
GATTTTGAGGTGACATTTAAGGAATATACCGATAAAGGGGAGATTTATCTGATGGCGGCATCCAGTGCGGATGAAGCAACCACACAGGAATGGGTGGACGAGATTAAGGCATATTTTCCGGGAATGGAAGTGCTTTGTGACAATTTATCGTTGGGTATTTGTTGTCACACGGGAGAAGGTGCATTAGGTATCGGTTGTTCTTGCAGACCGAAGCGATAAATGGTACTATAGACTTAGTAAATACTAAAAGAAGAAGGTTGGTGGGAGTATGTTTTTAGAAGATTACAAACGCTGGATGGAGACGGATTTGGAGGACCCTGCTTTAAAGGAAGAACTTCAGTCCATCGAAGGAAATGAAGAAGAGATTAAGGACCGTTTTGCTGTGGCACTCAAGTTTGGTACAGCAGGTCTTCGCGGTGTATTGGGCGCAGGCTCTAACCGTATGAATATTTATGTGGTGCGTCAGGCAACACAGGGATTGGCTAACTGGGTGAAGACACAGGCAGGCAACCAGCTTGTAGCTATCAGTTACGACAGCCGTATTAACAGTGATGTTTTTGCAAAACAGGCAGCATGCGTACTTGCGGCTAACGGTATCAAGGTCCGTATTTATGATGCACTTATGCCGGTTCCGGCACTTTCTTTTGCAACACGTTACTATGAAGCTAATGCGGGTATTATGGTTACAGCTTCCCATAACCCTGCAAAATATAACGGATATAAGGCATACGGCCCTGACGGATGTCAGATGACTGACGAAGCGGCAGATATCGTTTATGCCGAGATTCAGAAGACAGATATTTTAACCGGTGCCAAGAGGATGTCCTTTGAAGAAGGAATTGAAAAGGGACTGATTGAATACGTTGGTGATGATTGTAAGGAAGCTCTTTACGATGCGATTAAGGCAAGAAGTGTCCGCCCGGGTATCTGCAAGACGGCAGGACTTAAGCTTGTATATTCTCCTCTTAACGGTTCCGGTCTGGTTCCTGTTATGAGAATTTTAGAAGATATCGGTATTGATGATGTGACAATTGTTCCGGAGCAGAAATATCCGGATGGTAATTTCCCAACATGTCCGTATCCGAATCCTGAAATTTTTGAAGCACTCCGCTTGGGCCTTGAACTGGCACAAAAGGAAGGCGCAGATTTAATGCTTGCTACAGACCCTGACGCAGACCGTGTGGGTATTGCCATGAAATGTCCGGATGGTAGTTATGAACTCGTTTCCGGTAACGAAGTGGGTGTATTGTTGCTTGATTATATTGCGGCAGGCCGCATTGAAAACGGCACCATGCCGAAGAATCCGGTAGCAGTTAAGTCCATCGTTTCCACACCGCTTGCAGACGCAGTTGCTGCTAACTATGGCGTAGAACTTAGAAGCGTATTAACAGGTTTTAAGTGGATTGGTGACCAGATTGCCGGTTTAGAAGCAGCAGGTGAAGTAGACAGATTTATCTTTGGTTTTGAAGAGAGTTACGGATACCTTGCAGGTCCTTATGTAAGAGATAAGGATGCGGTTATCGGTTCCATGTTAATCTGTGAAATGGCGGCATATTACAGAAGTATCGGTTCTTCCATTAAGCAGAGACTCGAAGAGATTTATGCAAAGTACGGCCGTTACCTGAATAAAGTTGACAGCTTTGAATTCCCTGGATTATCCGGTATGGATAAGATGGCAGGAATCATGGATGATTTGCGCAAGAATCCTCCGGCTGACATTGCAGGTTATAAGGTTGTAAAAGTAACTGACTACAAGAAGTCAGAAGAAACAGGCCTTCCTGCAGCGAATGTATTAATCTTTAAGCTTGACGGTGGTGCAGAAGTTATCGTACGTCCTTCCGGCACAGAGCCTAAGATTAAAACATACTTTACTACACTCGGTAAGGATGTAGCAGAAGCACAGGCACAGAAAGATGCTTTGGCAGATGCATTAAAACCTATTTTTTCATAAAATAGAATAAGATATGATAAAACCGGCAAGTGGATATCCGCTTGCCGGTATTTTTTACAACAAATTCTGTTGGCTTTCGTTAATCAGATTCCGGTATTCCCTTGGAGAGATTCCAAATTCTTTTTTAAAAGCACGATAAAACGTTGAATAATCAGAAAATCCCACTTTTTCACTAAGGAATTCCAGATTGGATTCCTCTAACATAATACTTTTGGCGGCGATGAGGCGCCGTTGGGTCACATAATGATAAAAACTCACATGCATCTTTTTCTGGAATGTCTGGCCGATAGTACTTTCGCTGACGAAAAAACGGGCTGCCGTATCGGCGAGTGTAATTTTCTCGTCAAGATGGGTCTCAATGTAAGCAACTACTTTGTCTAAAAGTTCCGGTTTTTCGGCTTTGGCTGGGCGGTTATGGGAATCGTTTATGGCGCGGTAAAAGCCGGTAAGCAATTGCATGGTGTTGCCGTATAAGACGGCTTCCCAGCCGGGCTTCTTTTCGCGGGCTTCTTTCAGACCGGCGCGGAAATAATTGCTGAGTGCATCATAAGAAGTCCCTGCGGTCCGTAAAAGATATATGTCCTTGGGGAAAGAATCTATGCCATCATGTCGTAGGAGTTGTTGAAGGGTGGCAAAAAAATCCGTACTTATCCAAACTACAATTCTCTTATAAGGTTCTGCCAGTTCGGCTGGAAAAAGCGGTTTATGACCGATTCCGGGAGGCACTAAGATAATGTCACCGTGCTGCAAAAGATATCGCTTGGTACCGACCAGATACTGGGTACCGCTATTACTTAACACATAAACCATTTCATAATAGTTGTGGCTATGTAAGTTAACAGGGATATCTCCGTGACTGATGTCCATATGGGTATCGACAAAGTGGGAATTCATTTCCAATTCCTGATATAAATTGGAAAAGTCAATTCCGAGGGAACAGATCAATTCCTGCAGCTCGGCCGGGTCTTTATCATAATTTCCAATAAGAGAAACAATATCGGCTAATTTCACAAAAGCACTCCTTTGGATTTGGTAATTATAAATAAATCATAAAATATTATTGCGAGATTTGCAATGTTTTTTAATATAAAAGCAATTAAAATTGCGAAAATTTTATTGTATGCTGATAGTAACATAAATGAATCGTGCAAAAAAAGAGAAAAGGAGAGAAAGATTATGGCGAAAGAAAAAACAAAATCAGGCTTAACCTTTAAACACAAATTTGGTTATGCACTTGGCGATGCCGGCGGATGTATGACATTTGCGGTTATGGGTAGTACATTTACTATGTACTGTACAGACGCGTTGGGATTAGATACCGCACTTTTGGCAATTTTATTGTTGATTTGGAACACATGGGATTTTATCAATGATCCGATTATGGGCGCAATCATGGATAAAGCCTTTGCTAAAAAGCAGAACGTAAACGGAAAATTCCGTCCTTGGTTACTTCGTGCGGCACCTATGGTATCCGTAGGTTTTATTGCACTTTGGTCCGTGCCGCAGTTCTTTGATGGTGTAGCATTGATTGCCATGCTTTTTGTTCTTAAGATTTTATACGAAGGAGCATACACCATGTTCAATATCCCTATGGGATCATTGCTTTCAGCTATGGCTGATACGGATCAGGAACGTGCGACTTTATCATCAGCACGTGGTTTCGGTTCCGCAATTGGTAATATGCTTCCGGTTATTTTAATGCCGCTTATTATTAATGCATTTGGTCAGACGAATCCAACAGGTTACTCTATCGCAGCAGTTGTTTGTGCGGCAATCGGTTTGGTATTTATGTTAGGACATTATGCTATGACAGAGGAACGTAATTTTGTTGCGTCCACATCAGGTCAGGCCGATAACATTAAAATTACCGACATTTTAAATGTAATCAGAGTCAACCGTCCGTTCCTTGCACTTTGCATTCACGGATTATGTATTTGTACCATGCAGTATGTTGGAAGCACATTAACAAACTATATGTACTCTGTAGTGTACGGTGATTTAACATTGGTAAGTATGGGTTCTGTTCTTTCCATGCCGCTTATGTTCATCACATTATTCGCAGGCCCTGCACTTGCAAAGAAATTTGGTCTTGAAAAGTTTATCCGTTGGGGATTGTTGGCAGGTTCTGTAATTTACATTGCACTTTTTGGTATGCATATGACAATGAGCGTAAATCCTTATGTTCATATCATTCTTAACTCATTAGCGATGGGACTTGCAAGTATGTCAATTTACATGCAGTGGGGTCTTGTTGGTGAAGCAATTGACTATAATGAAATGGTCACGGGAAAACGTACAGAAGGTTCTATTTACGGAACATTTAACCTCTCCCGTCGTGTAGGACAGACAGTAGGTAACTCTTTTGCAGTATTCATGCTTGGCGTAATCGGATACAATGCGGATTTGGGTGCGGCTCAGGCAGCAGGTACTGTTATGGGTATTAAGGTTATGTGTGTACTTATTCCTGGTATTTTCATCCTTGGTTCATGGGCAGCGTTTAAGTTTGTATGGAATATGACAGCGGAAACCAGAGAAAAATTAGCACAGTTCAAGGCTTCTAAAAAAGCACAGTAGTAGAGAATATATTCAAACAGGAGAAGTGCTTATGTCAAAAATAATTGAGATTCCTTGCGGTCAGATTCAGGGAACGGAATGCCAGTGGCCGGGAGTTATAGCCTATAAGGGCATCCGTTATGCAACTGCAGGCAGATGGGAATATCCGGTAGAAGTTATGGGATGGGATGGTGTTTATGATGCATCCGAATACGGAAACTGCAGCTATCAGCCCCGAACCTTTTATGATGAGGAGACCGTAAAAGAAAAAGCCTTTTATTATAATGAATTCCGTAAGGGTGCTACATACACCTATAGTGAAGACTGCTTATTTTTAAATGTGTGGGTTCCGGAAGGTACCACACAGGATAGCAAACTTCCGGTACTTTTCTATATTCATGGCGGCGGATACACCGGCGGTTGCGGACATGAAAAACATTTTGACGGACCGGTATGGGCAGCGAAGGGTGTAATCGCAGTAACCTGTAATTACCGCCTCGGACCGATGGGATTTTTATGCTTGCCACAGTTGGCCGAGCGTGATGGTCACACGGGTAACTACGGTCTTTACGACCAGATGATGGCTATGCAATGGGTGCAGCACAATATTGCTGCTTTTGGCGGTGATCCAAAGAAAGTAACAATCATGGGACAGAGCGCAGGTGCCATGAGTACCATGCAGCACTGCATCAGTCCAATCACAACCGGACTTTTTCAGCAGGCAGTTATGAGCAGTGGCGGCGGTGCGCACAAACTGATGGATAGTTCCCAGACCTGTGAAGACAGATACGAATTCTGGCAGCAGGTGATGGCGGATATGGGTGTCACAACCTTAGAAGAACTTTTGGTTGCGGAACCGGAAAAAATATTCGCTTCCTGGCAGAAATTAAAGAAGAGTAATGTGAAATATGCCATGGTTGCCAGCCCGTGTATAGACGGAAAACTCCTTGTAAAAAGCCCTCTTACAGCCATTAATAATGGCGATGTAAAGGATATTCCGTATATGCTGGGAGCGACCAGTCAGGATATGTTACCGTTTTTCATTTTCTCCATGGCAAAGGATTTCTGCGATAAGCAGAATAACGCATACTGTTGGTTCTTTGACCGCCAACTTCCTGGAGATAAGAACGGTGCATGGCATTCCAGTGACCTTTGGTATTGGTTTGGAACGTTGAAAAACGGCTGGAGACCTTTTGAAGAAAAGGACTATGAATTATCGGATATAATGTCTGAGTACCTTTGTAACTTTGTAAAGACAGGAACTCCAAACGGAGCAGGTCTTGCCGAGTGGAAACAGGCAAAAGCTGGTAAAAAGGAAGTTATCCGCTTTGGAGAAGGCGATATCCGTATGGGAAAAGTGAGTAAAGCAAAATTACTTTGGACCACATTCACAAATAAGAATGTGGGGGAATAGGGGAATTTAAAAAGGGAATTAAATGAAAATCCACGTTATATTGATAACGTGGATTTTTCTGTTTGGCTTGATTTTATTTTGAATTATCCTGTTTGTTTATAATCTGCGCCGCAGCATGTCTGCTGTGGACATCCAGTTTCTGATAAATTTTCTTGGTGTAATCATTTACCGTATGCTCGGAAATAACCATAACCTTGGCAATGGCTTTGTTGCTGTAACCGCAACCGATCAAATCCAAAACTTCTTTTTCGCGGTTGGTCAACAGTGCAAGACCTGCGTGGGAAGGTTCTTTGGTTTCTGTAGTTTCTTCCCTTCCCGGTATTTTTCTCTTGATGGCATAAATCAAAAACGGCTCCAGCTGCAGGTATATGAATGACAGTATCACCATGATGAAAAGATATGCCAGATGCAACATATTCGGAGCAAAGCGGAAGACTTCCACAAGCGTGCTCTGAATCAAAACCGTAACCAGTGAAATCCCGATGATGCATGCCGGGATATAGCGGGACGGATAGGTTTTCATTAGGACCACGCCGTATAGAGGCAATAACTGGCATGGAATCATGCCAAGACCGATAAGGGCACAGGCCGGTAATGCCAGTGCAGGAATATATTCGGCAGTAAACATAAATAAATATCCGATTACAGAAAGGGCAATGAAAAGCGATATGGTATGCAACGGATGGATGCCGGCTTTTTTATATAAAATGTAAAGAATAAGGCTTCCGAGTGCATCTGCAAGGTACAGTGTAAATACACCGTGAGTAAAATTACTTACGGCACCGGGGCCGCTGACTCCCATCAGTGCGCCGACAAATACAAGTGAATAAATACCGACGAACAGCTTGCCCGGTCTTAAAATGTGATCTTCCTTTTTGACATATGTGGGAATGGTTTCTTTTTCGGTTGGCAAGCGGAAAAAGAAAAACAGCATCATCAGCAACATAATAATCGTCACAAAACGAAATCCCGGATAAGTGATGCGTACAAGATCATTTTGGGCAAATGCTGTTAAGAAAACGGCAATGGCATACGCGACTGTCATATGTAAAATCGCACACTTTTCAGAAAACAGATTAACCATAATAAAGGTCTCAAATCCAATCATAAAACAACAGCAGAATGCCTGAAGATAAATCAGGAATCTGAGAGTGTCGGTTGAAAGAGGTATAAACAGGCCAAGTACTGATATGAGTGCGGTAATGGCACTTATGCGCTCCGCCCATACAACAAACCGCGGAAAAAATATCATAAACAAAATGGAGAAAACGTATGCCAGTGCAATCAGGGTGGTAATGTTATCCATATCAATCGGGAGCGGAGTCTTACCGTCGATTGTCAGGGACGGTCCCATAAAATAAATAAATCCCATCTGCCAGGTATTAAACATGGCAAAGCAGATTAAGTTTAGCAACGGCATCTGCAGTCTTTTTTTCTGGTTTTCCAGCAACAATGAACAATTCAAAACAAAAATCCCCCTT
>JAZMZZ010000213.1:0-6375 GCA_045586245.1 Lachnospiraceae bacterium
GCTATGCAGAAGGGTATTGCAAGAGGTATCTTCTCTAACGAAGCCGGTCTTGGTAGTGCCCCTATCGCAGCTTGTACAGCAACCGTTGACGATCCGGTTAAACAGGGTCTTGTATCCATGCTTGGTACATTCATTGATACCATTATCGTATGTTCCATGACAGGTTTATCCATTATCCTTACCGGTTCCCATACATACGCCGTAGAAAACGGTTTGGAAGGTGTTGCGGTTACTTCCAGAGCATTCCAGGAAGGACTTCCGTTCCCTTCACAGGTATCCGCATTTATCTTAATGATTTGTCTTGTATTCTTTGCATTTACTACAATCCTCGGTTGGGATTACTACTCAGAGAAATGTCTTGAATACTTATTCAAAGGCAATATGAAAGTCGTTATGGGTTATCGTTGGTTATACATCTTAGCCGTATTTATCGGACCTTTCATGACAGTAAGTGCTGTATGGACAATCGCCGATATCTTCAACGGTTTGATGGCTATCCCGAACTTAATCGCACTTATCGCATTAAGCGGTGTATGTGCTGTTGAAACAAAGAAATACTTTGACAATTTCAAAAAATAATATAAATACATAGCAAAAACCGGTGTGTGCCTTGGCACACACCGGTTTTTATTTACAACAAATAATTTACTATCTATCCGATAATCTCATACTGCATCATCTCATACGCAAGTTTCGTTCCTACATTAATGCTGTCCGGAAGCAATGCTCTTGCCACGCATTTCTCTTCTGCATCCGGATTGGCAATCTGATTCAGATATGCATAATCTCCGTCTATTCTTCCCACTACATAGTCAATTCTTTCAAACATACTCTTCTCCTTTTTCCATCTGTTTAATCAATTTCAATTCGCCCAAACCAATCGGTACCGATAATGCAAATGCACAGATATCGGCAACCGGCTGACAAACCTGTACTCCAAATACCCCAAAGAAATACGGAAGAATAAGAATCAATGGAATAAAGAAGACACCCTGTCTAGCGGCAGAAATAAGCGAAGCCTTTCCGGCCCTGCCCACCACCTGAAGCATCATATTACACATAACAATCCATGCACTGAGTGGGAAGGATATACAGTGTAACCGTAGTGCCAGCGTTCCGATTCGGATAACCTCTAAATCATCCTTTCTGAATATGGTAATAATCGGCTGTGCAAAAACCATTGCCAATCCGGCCACCACAAGCAGAAATACAAATGCATACTTGACACAGAACCAAAAACCTTCCCGTACTCTTTCGTATTTCTTGGCGCCATAGTTCATGCCACATACCGGCTGGAAGCCCTGGCCGAATCCAATCAACGCCGAATTCGCAAACATTGACACTCGTGTCACAATCGACATCGCCGCAATGGCGGCATCTCCGGACAAGCCTCCGTAAGAACCCGCAGCATGATTCAATAGCATTCCTGACACACTCGCCAGTCCCTGTCTGCAAAGGGAAGGAAAACCACCTCTAGCCATCTCCCACAATGTTGACCGTGTCGGTCTGAAGTTTTTGAACGAAATACGGATATTACCACCCTTTGCACTTCCAAAACACAACAGTGTAAAACTTACTGCCTGACTTATTACCGTAGCCAATGCCGCTCCTGCAATTCCCATATCAAATACAAAGATAAATATCGGATCCAAAACTACATTTACCACAGCACCGGTCACAATACCAACCATTGCGTACGCCGCACTTCCCTGAAAACGCAACTGGTTATTCAAAACAAAAGAAGACATAATAAACGGTGCGCCAACCAAAATAATCCTAAGATAAGCCTTTGTATAAGGCAAAATGGTCGGTGTGGAACCCAGAAACAACGATATCGGTTCCAAAAAGATAAGTCCTACAACGGCTATCACGATACCAGTGATAATCGCCATAAAAAAACCGGTGGATGCCATAACGGCCGCATCTCCGTATTCCCTGGCACCGAGTTTTCTGGAAATATAATTCCCGCTTCCCTGTCCGTAAAAAAAACCAAACGCCTGTATCAGTGCCATTACCGTAAATACAATACCGACTGCCGCAGTTGCCTGCGTATTCAGTTTCCCGACAAAAAACGTATCCGCCATATTGTAAAAAGCCGTTACCAGCATACTGATAATGGTCGGAACTGCCAGTTCACAAATCAGCGACGGAACATGCTTTGTCGTCATATATGTTATCTTTTCTTCCTGCGTCATATTTCTAACAGCCATAAATTATCCTCCGCCAAAAACGGGCACTGCCCATACGGCAATACCCGTCGCTTATTTCATTATACGCCGAAACAAAACCAATTACCACCAAATACTTATTCTAAAATTTTAAAAGATTCATAATCCTCTTGTGAATTCTTATTCCGGACAATACCTTTAATAAATTTATCCTTATGGGAAGCCGAAATCATCTCACCACTCTCAAGTGCCAAATCAATACTTCCGTCCGCTTTTTCCATAATACCGTTAAAACGGACCACGATTTCCGCATCACAGTTCACACCGTCTGCCTGTGTCAATGTAACACCATAGACAATCTTTACATCATTAATAAATTTACCCGCAGTTGCCCTTGCATTTTCTTTGGCAACATTAAAATATGCCGATATCACATACGGATTTTTCCACTCAAAAGTGGTCTTTTTATTAATCCATATCGGCATACGGCCTGCTTCACTGAAAATGCGTAACCCATATTCATTAGCATCCGTAAAACATTCCGTTCCCGCCTGCACATAGGCATCTAACATCTCATCCGTAATCATTTCGTAATCCACAAGGTAAGTATCTATATTCTCTAGCGGATACTCCTTGCAGTAACCGTCTGCACCGCTTTCTACCGCATACCGGTAATCAATGGCTTCCTCCTCATCAAATATGACATCCACAATAATGACGTCACCCTTCTGATAGTATTCCTTCGGATTACGGATTATGAAGTCCATCGTCTGTATATACGGGTGTGCACTATTATTTACCACCTCTGCCGTAAGAACCGGCGAGGTTCCTTCTAACTGTAGCTCAACATCCGCAAAAAGCTGTTCATAGGAAATAACTTCTGCCTGCGGAAGGTTCCCGACTGTGAATGTTGTTGTGGCATCGGATATTTTTACTTTCAATTCTTCTGCCAACGCTTCATCATATGTATAAAAAATCTCTATCTGTTCACCATTGCTTAAGTTATCTTCTTTTGAAAAACGGATATCCACCGTATCAAGCACTTCCTTAAATGCCTGTTCCTCTTCTGTCAACGAACTGCTATCAATCTCTGCCTTCACATACCCCTTGCTGTCATACCCGACAAGCGAAAGTTTGGTAACTGCTGCCAGACTATACACGGTACTGCTTGTAAAATGCCAGATTCCAACGCCCAATCCCACAAGACATAATATAATAAAAGAAGCAATCTTTATGCGCAGTTCTATCTTGCGGTTGATTCTTCTGTTCCTTTTCATATCTACATAACCGTTTCCCTAATTTTCATCGTAAGTTCAATAATACAGTCCTCTTCCTGCGGCATCTTGCCGGAAGTCAGATATTCGAATAAAATATCCAGCGCTTTGGCCCCCTGCTTAAATGGCTGCTGTCCGATCGTCGCCGAAATAATGCCTTCCTTTAACATGGCAATCGTAGTCGGGACCTCATCAAATGTAACCACACGGATATCCTTCTTAGACTCAATCACCGCCTTGCAACCACCGTTAACACCTGCGGCCGTAAAAAACAGCGCCCCAATCCTTGGATACTTCCCAAGAATCTGCTTGGTCAGTGCATAGCTTTCAAACTCATCGTCATGATTCTCCACGATCTCCGCAATCTGGATATTGGGATAATCCTTATCAAGAACCTCTCTAAAACCACGGATACGTTCACTGTGACACAGGACATTTGACGAGCCTGTCACAATTGCCAGTTCCGTATTTCCCTTCATCATAAGTCCGAAAATACCTGCCGCCATACGTCCGCTCTGGAAAAAATCGCTTCCCACATAGGCCAGACGTTTACTACCTTCAATATCGGTATTTACCGTCACAACAGGAATCTGTCTGTCCGTAATCTCATCAATCTTCTCACGGATTCGCTCATGGTTATACGGCGCAAGCAAAAGGCCGTTGACTTCCTCGGTCATAAGTTCGTCAATCGCCTGAATCTGCGCTTCCAAATCAAATTCCACACGTTTGGTAAGCGTAATAATTCCATAATCTTCCAATTCCTGTGATTTGGCAAGAACACCCTCCATAACCTCATCAAAGAATGGGTTGTTCTCACTAAAAAGGATTACACCTATCTTAAATTTCTTCTTACGGGCAGCAAGCGCCAGACCTGCTCTGTTTGGTCTGTAATCCAACGCCTTCACTATCTCCATGACTCTTGCAGCCGTCTCCGCATTCACCTCTCCGCGATGATTCAGCACACGGTCCACCGTTCCCCTGGAAACTCCCGCCAATTCTGCAATTTCTTTTATTGTAGCCATAATAAACCCTCACTTAGAACTACCTTACATGAAATTAACCCCCGTGTCAATAACCGTGCCCGTACACATTTTGCACAAAAATTTCACATAGTTTTCTACATGCAGGATAGTTGATTTTTCACTAAAAGGCTCGTATAATTACTATATATCGTGCACGGGCACGTAATTTCGTTAAAATAAGGAGGATTTTCTATGTACTACATTGGTGTAGACCTTGGTACTTCTGCCGTTAAGCTTCTGCTTATGGACGGTGCAGGCAAGATTGCCAAGATTGTATCAAAAGAATATCCTTTATATTTTCCAAATCCGGGCTGGTCAGAACAGAAACCGGAAGACTGGTTTGAACAGACCATGGAAGGTTTAAAGGAATTATTAAGCGAATGCGACAAATCACAGGTTGCAGGCATCAGTTTCGGCGGACAGATGCACGGTCTGGTTATTTTAGACAAAGATGATAACGTTATCCGTCCTGCTCTTTTATGGAATGATGGCCGTACATATGAAGAGTGTGATTATCTGAATAATGTAATCGGCAAAGATAAGTTATCTGAGTACACAGCTAATATTTCTTTTACCGGATTTACAGCTCCTAAGATTCTCTGGATTAAGAATAAAGAACCTGAGAATTTTGCAAAAATTGCAAAAATTATGCTTCCTAAGGATTACATCGCATATAAATTATCAGGCGTACATTGTACAGACGTATCCGATGCATCCGGAATGCTTACATTTGATGTTAAGAACCGTTGCTGGTCCAAAGAAATGATGGATATCTGTAGTATCACAGAAGACCAGCTTGCTAAGGTTTACGAATCTTACGAAGAAGTTGGTACCGTATTACCTGCAATCGCAGAGGAATTAGGCATCCCAACTACATGTAAGGTTGTAGCAGGTGCCGGCGATAACGCTGCAGCTGCTGTTGGTACAGGTACTGTTGGTGACGGTATGTGTAACATTTCCCTTGGTACAAGCGGAACTATTTTCATCTCCTCTGACAAATTCGGTGTAGATGAGAACAATGCACTTCATTCATTTGCACATGCTGACGGACATTATCACTTAATGGGATGTATGTTAAGTGCAGCATCATGTAATAAGTGGTGGATGGATGAAATCATCGGAACCAAGGATTACGCTGCAGAACAGAAAGCCATCGAGAAGTTAGGCGAGAACCACGTTTACTTCCTTCCATACTTAATGGGTGAACGTTCTCCTCACAACAATCCTAACGCAAGAGGTACTTTCATCGGTATGACAATGGATACTTCCAGAGCCGACATGACTCAGGCAGTATTAGAAGGTGTTGCATTTGCACTCCGTGATTCTTTCGAAGTTGCCAAGTCTTTAGGCATCAAGATTGAACGTACTAAGATTTGCGGTGGTGGTGCGAAGTCTCCTCTTTGGAAGAAGATTATCGCTAACGTACTCAACGTAAAAGTTGACGTTATCGAAAGTGAAGAAGGTCCTGGTTACGGCGGAGCAATGCTTGCAGCTGTAGCATGCGGCGAATACGCTTCCGTAGAAGAAGCTGCTGCTAAACTTGTTAAGGTTATCGATACAGTAGAACCTTCAGCTGACCTCGTTGCTAAATACGAAGAAAGATATCAGCAGTTCAAAGAAATCTATCCGGCTTGTAAGCCTCTGTATGATATTATTACAAAATAAATCCTTTATGTGACGCTGAGTATCTGCGTAGATGTATTTTTACGCAGACAACTAGCGAAGCGTAAGGTTGCAAGTAAAAATATATCTACGTAGATACGTAGCATTATAGAAAGGATGAACATTATGGAAATTAAGAAAGTTACTGATGCCGCATTTAAGAAATACGGTAAAGTTGTTCAGGGAATCGACTTTGGTCCGTTAGTAGAAGCACTTGCTGCTACTCCTATTCCTGAAGGCGTTGATTAC
>JAZMZZ010000214.1:0-10044 GCA_045586245.1 Lachnospiraceae bacterium
TCCTCAATTAGTATACTTTTGCTTCTTCTTCGCCGTTTAATACGCGTAAACCACCCTGAACGAGTGCGCCTAATTCGTCTTCGCCCGGATATACTGTGAAAGGAGCAATCCATTCGCAGGCTTCTTTTAATCCTGCAACAACGCCCTTGTCATAAGCGATACCACCTGTAACAACGATAGCGTCAACTTTACCCTTAAGAACAGCTGCCATGGAACCGATGTCCTTGCTTACCTGGAATACGAATGCATCGCGTACTTCTGTTGCTTTTACGTCGCCTGCAAGTACCATCTTTTCAACATCACGCATATCATTTGTTCCTAAGTATGCATTGAAACCGCCGTTACCAACGAATTTCTTGTAAACTTCTTTCTCTGTGTACTGGCCTGAGAAGCACATTTTAATAAGAGCACCTACAGGAGCACCGCCTGCTCTTTCAGGAGAGAATGCACCGTCACCGTCAAGGGCGTTGAATACGTCGATGATGCGTCCGTTTAAGTGTGCACCAACAGAAACACCGCCACCCATGTGAACAACGATTAAGTTAAGGGAATCGTATGCTTTGCCGTTTTCTTTTGCATAACGCTTAGCAACTGCTTTCTGGTTGAGTGCGTGGAAAACGCTGGTTCTTGGAAGTTCCGGAACGCCTGAATATCTTGCAATGTCACACATTTCATCAACTACTACAGGGTCTACGATAAAAGAAGGAACACCGATGGAATCACCGATTTCTCTTGCTAAAATACCACCCAGGTTGGAAGCGTGCTGTCCCTGCTTACCAATCTTTAAATCGTGAAGTAAATCGTCTGTTACGGCATATGTACCGCCCGGGATTGGTTTTAACATACCGCCGCGGCCAACAACCATGTTTAAAGAGTTGATATCAAAATCTTTGGATGCCAGTAAGTTGGTAATGATTTCTTTACGGAAATCCTTCTGGTCTACGATAGAAGCATACTGTGCAATTTCTTCTGTTGAATGTCTTAATGTTTCTTCAAATAATAATGTTTCGTCTTCGAATACACCAATCTTTGTGGATGTAGAACCCGGATTGATAATTAAACTTTTGATTGCCATGTCCATTCTCCTTATTTATTCTTCTTTAATTCTTCAGCAACAACTGCTGCAAGTGCGATAGAGTTAACCTTTGTCTCACAATCATCGGAACGGGAAGTTAAGATAACCGGAGCAGCGGTACCTGTCAATACATTACCGTTTTTGCAGTTAACCATATGAACGATGGATTTGTATACTAAGTTACCTGCATGGATATCAGGGAAAATAAGTACATCCGCATCACCTGCAACCTTACGTCCGAGTGCACCCTTTTCTTCGGCAGCTTCTTTGTATAAAGCGATATCCATGGAAAGAGGTCCGTCAATGATACATCCTGTGATCTTACCTTCTTCGTTCATCTTGGTAAGTTCAGCAGCTTCTACTGTAGTAGGCATCTTAGGGTTAACTACTTCAACAGCGGCAAGAGGAGCTACCTTAGGGCATTCCACGCCACAGGCTCTTGCGATTTCGGTTGTATATTCAATCATGCAAACCTTGTCTTCCAATGTAGGATACGGAATGAAAGCAACGTCTGAAAGGAAAAGAAGACGGTCAATACCCGGAATTTCAAATACACATACATGGGATAAAGGCTTGCCTGTACGAAGACCTACTTCTTTGTCAAGAACACTCTTTAAGAAAGTTTTGGTGTCAAGAAGTCCTTTCATGTACATATCAGCGTTACCGTCATGAACCAATTTAACGGCTGTAAGGGATGCTTCTGTTACATCTTTAACGTCGATAACTTCATAATCAGCCATGTTCATGCCAAGAGAAGCACCGATTTCGTTAATCTTGTCTGCATCACCAACTAAAATGGAATCGGCGATATTACGTTCTTTTGCAGCTTTAACAGCTTCCAAAACTGCCTTGTCCTGTGCTACAGCTACTGCCAATTTCTTTTTGTCACATGAATTTACTTTCCAAAGTAAATCGTCAAAAGTCTTGCTCATTTGTCTGCACCTCGTTATATTTATTTTTTTGTATCGTAATACCGGAAAAATCATCACGGTATTGTAAAAACGTCACTACTAAAAAGATAGCACTTTGCATGGTAAAAAGCAAGAAAACAAGGGCAAAAACAAGGTCTGTACTCAAACAAAAACAATGTGACGGGTTTACAAAAAAGCCAGAGAGTGTTTACAGAATGTTAAGAGATGGGAAATGGCAAAAGGTTGAATTAACTACCTATTTCTGGTACAATAACGTTTAGGTTTAAATTAAGGGGACACGATTATGAAGATTATTGACAAAGTCTTTGGAACCCATAGCGAAAGAGAATTAAAGAGAATTTACCCTATTGCGGATAAGGTGGATTCCTTAGGTCCTGCTATGGCGGCACTTTCAGATGAAGAACTTAGAGGAAAGACCAAAGAATATAAAGAACGTCTGGCAAACGGAGAGACTCTGGATGACTTGCTTCCGGAGGCATATGCCACTGTCAGGGAAGCGGCAAAGCGTGTGCTTAAGATGGAGCATTACCGTGTGCAGGTTATCGGTGGTATTATTCTGCATCAGGGACGTATTGCCGAGATGCGTACCGGTGAAGGTAAGACACTTGTGTCTACATTACCGGCTTATTTGAATGCCTTGGAAGGCAAGGGCGTGCATGTCGTTACCGTTAACGATTATCTTGCCAAACGAGATGCGGAATGGATGGGACAGGTACATGAATTCCTCGGATTAAAGGTTGGTGTTGTACTTAACTCCATGACATCCGAAGAACGTAGGGCGGCCTATAATTGTGATATTACTTACGTAACCAATAACGAACTCGGTTTTGATTACCTTCGTGATAATATGGTTATTTATAAAGAGCAGCTGGTACTCCGTGATTTGCATTATGCGATTATCGACGAAGTGGACTCCGTATTGATTGACGAAGCCAGAACGCCGCTTATTATTTCCGGCAGAAGCGGTAAGTCAACGAAATTATATGAGGCATGTGATTTACTTGCCAGACAGATGGAACGCGGCCAGGATGTGGAAGACCTTAGTAAGATGGACATCCTTATGGGCGTGGAGAGAGAAGAGACCGGTGATTTTGTAGTTAACGAGAAAGATAAAGTAGTAAATCTTACAGAGCGCGGTGTGCAGAAGGTAGAACAGTTCTTCCATATCGAGAACTTTGCAGATGCAGAAAACCTTGAGATTCAGCACAATATTATTCTTGCGCTTCGTGCACATAATTTGATGCACCGTGACCAGGACTACGTGGTAAAAGATGACCAGGTTATGATTGTTGATGAATTTACCGGCCGTATTATGCCGGGACGCCGTTATTCGGACGGTCTTCATCAGGCAATTGAAGCCAAGGAACGTGTAAAGGTTAAAAGAGAAAGTAAGACTTTAGCCACTATTACATTCCAGAACTTCTTTAATAAATTTGAAAAGAAAGCCGGTATGACCGGTACTGCTTTAACAGAAGAAAAAGAATTCCGTGATATTTACGGCATGGACGTTATCGAGATTCCGACCAACCGTCCGGTAGCCCGTAAGGATTTACAGGATGCAGTTTATAAGACCAAACGTGAGAAGCTGAATGCGATTGTGGATGCGGTAGTACAGGCGCATGCCAAAGGACAGCCGGTTCTGGTAGGTACCATTACAATCGAATCTTCCGAAGAAATCAGCAGAATGCTGAATAAGAGAGGCATTCCTCACAAAGTATTGAATGCGAAGTTCCATGAGATGGAAGCGGAAATTGTTGCCGATGCAGGTATCTGCGGCAATGTAACGATTGCGACCAATATGGCCGGCCGTGGTACGGATATTAAGCTGGATGAGGAAGCAAAGGCAGCAGGCGGTCTTAAGATTATCGGTACGGAGCGTCATGAATCACGCCGTATTGACAATCAGCTTAGAGGCCGTTCCGGCCGTCAGGGTGACCCGGGTGAATCCAAGTTCTATATTTCACTCGAAGACGATTTGATGCGTTTATTTGGTTCTGAGAGACTGATTAATATGTTTAATGCGCTTGGTATTCCGGAAGGACAGGAAATCGAGCATGGTACACTTACCAATGCCATTGAGACTGCCCAGAAGAAGATTGAAGGCAATAACTACGGTATCCGTAAGAATTTGCTGGAATACGATGCGGTTAACAATGAGCAGAGAGAGATTATTTACGCAGAAAGACGCCGTGTACTTGACGGAGAAAGTATGCGTGATGTGATTTACAAGATGATTACGGACATCGTGGACAATGCGGTGGATGTGGTAATCGGCGAAGAACAGTATGCAGAGAACTGGAATCTGGCAGAACTGAATTCCCTTCTGTTACCGATAGTTCCGCTTCAGCCTCTGACAGTTGAGCGAATTGTCCCGGAAGGAAAGAATAATTTAAAACAGCAGTTAAAAGAAGAAGCTGTGAAATTATACGAAGCAAAAGAAGCGGAGTTCCCGGAACCGGAAGCAATCCGCGAATTGGAACGTGTTATCCTGCTTAAGGTAATCGACCGTAAGTGGATGGATCATATCGATGATATGGACCAGTTACGTCAGGGTATCGGTTTACAGGCTTATGCACAGCGAGACCCGCTTGTGGAATATAAGTTAAACGGATACGAGATGTTTGATGCGCTGACTGAAAATATCAAAGAAGAAACCGTGAAACTCCTCTTCCACGTGAAGGTGGAACAGAAGGTAGAACGTGAGCAGGTTGCGCAGGTGACCGGTACCAACAAGGATGATTCCCTTGGCAAGACACCGGTTAAGCGTGCGGAAGCGAAGGTATACCCTAACGACCCATGTCCTTGCGGCTCGGGCAAGAAATATAAGAATTGTTGCGGGCGCAACTAAGTAATAGTAGAGAGGTGGCGCAAAATGGTTGAATTAGACCAGATGAAGGCGGAACTTCTGTCTTATAAGACGCCATTGGCGGAAGTAAAAGATTCCCTTGATTTGGAAAACAAATCCAAGAGAGTGGAAGAATTGGAAATGGAGATGGAGACTCCCGGTTTTTGGGACAATCCCGACAGTTCCAATGCCAAAATGAAAGAATTAAAGAGCCTTAAGGATGTAGCGGAAAGCTATGATTCTTTGGCGACGCAGTATGATGATATCGAGACTCTGATAGAGATGGGATATGAGGAAGCGGATCCTGAACTGATTCCGGAGATTCGAAGCGAACTCGATTCGTTCATTGATACTTTGGAGACCATGCGTATCGG
Source organism: Lachnospiraceae bacterium (assembly GCA_045586245.1). GTDB lineage: Bacteria > Bacillota > Clostridia > Lachnospirales > Lachnospiraceae > RGIG8767. The sequence continues at coordinate 5,227 of JAZMZZ010000214.1, forward strand.
GACTCTTTTATCCGGTGAGTTTGATAAGTGTAACGCCATTCTTAAGTTGAATGCCGGAGCAGGCGGAACCGAAAGTTGTGATTGGGCAAGTATGCTTTATCGTATGTATACCCGATGGGCTGAGAAAAAAGGCTATTCCGTGGAAGTGCTTGACTACTTGGATGGTGATGAGGCCGGTATTAAATCGGTGACTTTCCAGGTCAATGGAGAAAATGCCTACGGCTATCTGAAGTCTGAAAAAGGTGTACACAGACTGGTGCGTATTTCCCCGTTTAATGCACAGGGTAAGCGCCAGACATCATTTGTGTCACTAGATGTAATGCCCGATATTGAGGCAGATTTGGATATTGAGATTAATGATGATGACATCCGTGTCGATACGTACCGAAGCAGCGGTGCGGGTGGTCAGCATATTAACAAGACATCATCAGCAATCCGTATTACCCACTTCCCAACAGGAATTGTGGTACAGTGTCAGAATGAGCGCAGCCAGCATCAGAACCGTGACAAGGCGATGCAGATGTTACGTGCCAAGTTGTACATGATGAAGGTGGAAGAGAATAAGGAGAAGTTATCCGACATCCGTGGAGAGGTTTCTGAAATCGGATGGGGTAACCAGATCCGTTCCTATGTCTTCCAGCCGTATACCATGGTAAAAGACCATCGTACAAGCGTAGAAAGCGGTAATGTGGATGCGGTTATGGACGGTGCGATTGATGGATTTATCAATGGATATTTGAAGTGGATTACAACGAAGAGTGAATAGAGGAATAAGTAAGGGGCTTATCGGATGATAAGCCCCTGTTTTTGTAATTTTGTATGATGTGTTTGCACAATGATATAATTAATATCCCAAATCCTCATTAATCAAGAATACCTTAATTCTTCCGGCGTGACCGCTTCTTCTGGTAATCACAATCTGGTTACAGAAGCATTCAGGAGAGAGACAGTCGTGGCAGCTTCCTGTAAGAGCGCATGGAAGGTTGCGGTTTAAACGGATTGCATTGGCAGGAGAGGAGATATTACGTACACGCTCAACGCCTGCTTCTACAGATGCGGTAAATTTGTTGCGGCCAACGAGCATGATAACGTGGGATGGCCCGTGTGTTAAACATGCTACACGGTTGGCATTGCCGTCGATATTGATAAGGATACCGTCATTTGTGATGGCATTGGTGCTCATAAAGTAGTAGTCAGAAAGGACGGTCTTGGCAAAGATTTCACGGCTTTCCTGTGGTGTCTTGGCGCTCATGCGGTCGATAAGGTTAAGATTGGATGCTTTTAAAGCGTCCATCATACCGGTCTCATTTAATGTCATGGAACCGCCCCAGCTTACAACGCTTCCTTCCGGAATCATATTCATAATGTATTCCACGCAGGATTTGGAGTCTTCAAAATAGTATCCCTCCATATTGCGCTTTTCTAAGTTCTTAATGACATTCTCTGCAAGTTTTGCAAATGCTTTTGATTTCATATGTAACCTCCGTGTTTTATTTCAATTATAAAAATACCCTGTTACCATTATACATTTGTTGAGTACTTGTTTCTATATGTTTTTTAGAATTCCTTAAGTTTCTCTATCAAATTTATTCATTCATTTTCCACGGAAAAATGGTATAGTTATTTCGGGCAGTAATTTGATTGGCAAATTTTTATTCTATTTTGAAAAACACTGGAGAAACCAATGACAAAAATCAAAAGAATTCTATTTATAATATTGGGAATATTGAGTCTGATATATTACACAATCTGCGTGGTATATGCAGGTTTTGCCCTGTCATTTGTATGGATATGGCTGTTACTTGCCGGATTTTGCTTTTTGCGGGCGTATATGCTCACAAGAAAAATGCAGGGACGTGAAAAGTGGTATGTGCCAAAATGGCTGGTGAATGTATACCGGGCTTGTCTGGTTGCCGGAATTGGGATGTTTGTCTTTGTGGAGGCACAGGTTGTTTCTGCTATGAATATCAAACCGCAGGAAGATTTAGAGTATGTGATAGTGCTTGGCGCGGCAGTGAGAGGGACGACTCCGACCAGGCCGCTTAAACTACGGATTCAAACGGCATATGAGTATATGATGAGTAATCCGGATACGATTCTGATTGCATCTGGAGGAAAAGGAACGGATGAACGCATCAGCGAGGCGGAATGTATCCGTAATACGCTTGTGGAAATGGGGCTGGACGAATCAAGGATTCTTCTGGAAGATGAATCGAGGGATACCGAAGAGAATATCCGTAACAGTTATGAATTTATTCCTGCTAAAGATACAAAAGTGGGAGTTGTCACAAGCAGTTTTCATATCTGGCGCTCACTTCAGATTGCAAAGAGTCAGGGATGTGAAAATGTATCCGGAGTTCCGGCTAAGACCCTGATGCCGGTTGGGATTCACTATGTTGTACGGGAGTTTTTCGGATATGTGAAGTGGAAATTCCTGTAGATACGTTGGTGTCATGGACGGGAGGAATATTAAAACAGGAATTAATTATATTGTTGTAAATGTATATACAATTTAAAATATATCTGCAATATATACAGAAAATGCAATAATAAATATACAATAATAAAAAAATATAAAAATATTTTATAAAATGTATTGACAAATACAAACGCAGAATATATAATACAAACATAAACAACAGAGAGATAACAGAAAGAATTAAGTGCACTAATCTCATATAGAGATGCTGAATTCAGTAGTAACAAGTTAAAATAAGGCAGAAAGGATGGTACGGTCCAACAAAAACTTAATTTAACTCCAATAAGCGTAACAGAACATAGGAAGAAGAGCAGCGTAAGAGAAGGGAAGCTGCAGTACGTAAAGTACAAAAGAGAATGTAGAAAGGTACGCAGAACAACTGAATAGGAAAAGAAAGGAAAGAGAGGTATATTCCCTTGGAAAGTATAGTATAGAAGCGGGTATCAATGCAAAAGGTGTGTTGGTATCCGCTTAAATGTTGTCCTTTTTTGGGAAAAGAGGGACTTCCGGATTGTGTTATGTCAAAAAATGGGATTGGAACAAGTGTGGGAATATGCTATACTGACTAAGGAATATGTTAATAATTTTGTAATAGTTTGAATTGAGGAGTATTATGTCAGATTTTGAATTTCAGGAAGAAGATAAGAGAGAGTACCGCAGACGACGCAGGGTGCGCAATCAGATATTGGCATATGTGTCACTTGTACTGATTCTGGCTGTAGTTTCTGTCGGAGGATATTTTGGAATAAAAGCAATTGGTGGCGTGCTGGAAGAGAAGCAACAGCAGGAGCAGATGGAAGAGGCGCTTGCAGCAGCACAGCAGGAACAGGAGCAGATGACAGAAGTGTCAGAAGTTCCGGAAGAGGTTACAGAAACGGTAGAGGAGACAGTTGCTGAGACTGTTGAAGAATATACAGAAGAGGATTTGTTAAACGAAGTGGTGGAATCCTGTATTTCGGAAATGTCTTTGGAAGACAGGGTGGCCGGCCTTTTCATAGTAACGCCGGAAGCATTAACAGGAGTTGACAAGGCTGTCAAAGCCGGTGACGGAACGAAGGAAGCACTGGAGAAGTATCCGGTTGGCGGACTTATCTATTTTAAGCAGAATATCCAGTCCAAGGATCAGATTACTGAGATGCTTGCCAATACCACGGCGATGAGTAAATATCCGATTTTCCTTGCAGTGGACGAGGAAGGGGACAGTGTGGCGAGAGTGGCGGATGCACTGAAACTTGACAAGATTGCCAGTGCGGCATCATTGGGTGAGACTGAGAATCCGGACAATGCATATGAGGCATATAAGCAAGTGGGTACATACTTGATGGAGTATGGTTTTAATTTAAATTTTGCACCGGTGGCGGATGTGTTGACCAACCCGGACAATGACGCAATCGGAAAGCGTTCCTTCGGAAATGATGCGGATATGGTTTCTAAGATGGTGGCATCTTCCGTAAAAGGCTTGGAAGAGATGGGTGTGACAGCCTGTATCAAGCATTTCCCGGGGCAGGGCGATGCAAGCGGAGATACACATGACGGACTTGCAACGACGGACAGAACTTTGGAACAGCATCGTGAGACGGAGTTAAAACCGTTTACGGCCGGAATCGAAGCAGGAGCGCAGATGGTTATGGTCGGACACATTGCAATTCCTTCCATAACAGGAGATAATACGCCGGCATCCTTATCGAAGTCCGTTATTACAGATGTTCTCCGTGAAGAGATGGGCTACAACGGTGTTGTTATTACGGATGCACTGAATATGTCGGCGGTTTCCGAATATTACGATTCTGCCCAGGCAGCGGTTATGGCGTTAAAAGCAGGTGCTGATATGGTGCTTATGCCGGAAGATTTTGAGGCGGCTTACGAAGGCGTTTTGGCGGCTGTTGCAGACGGTACGATTAGCGAAGCGCGCATCAATGATTCACTTGCAAGGGTGTACAAAATAAAATACAAAGAAACTGTTGACAAATAAAAAAATATACTGTATATTATGTTTTGTCGTCGCGACAAGAATGATGACAAAACATAAATATGCACGAGTGGCTCAGTGGTGGAGCATCGCCTTGCCAAGGCGAGGGCCGCGGGTTCGAATCCCGTCTCGTGCTCTTGGGAATCGAAGGTATTCGGTTCCTTTTTTTATTGTAAAATCGGGGCTTTGCGGACTTTTCGGAAATAAAATAGCAGGTGACGTTTTATGGTTACTCGTGGTTACCTTTTTTGTGTATTCAATTATTTTGAATACATTTGGACTATTATGAAAGGAAAAATTTTCAATCTGGGCTGATTTTTCAAAAATAAAATGTGGCAAAGCATAGTTTTTCATTATGGCTTGTCTGCTC
>JAZMZZ010000215.1:0-2311 GCA_045586245.1 Lachnospiraceae bacterium
TTACGCCATGTAGAACGTACCAAGGTGATGATTCATGTTGTGGATGCGGCAGGAACCGAAGGCAGGGATCCAATTGAAGATATCCATGCAATCAACAAGGAATTAGCCTTATACAGCGAAGATTTGGCAAAACGTCCCCAGGTTATCGCAGCCAACAAAATGGATGCCTTATACGGCGACAGGGACGAACTTTTAGCTAAGTTAGAAAAAGAATTTGGTCCAATGGGTTATAAGATTTTCCCGATTTCCGCTGTAAGCGGAGAGGGTGTCCGTGAACTTCTTTATCATGTACGCCACATGCTGGATGAAATCAACGAAGCACCGACCATTTTTGAACAGGAATACGATCCCGAAATTCTGGCAATCGGTGATGATCCATATACCGTTGAATATGACGAAGAAGCCGATGAATACGTTGTAGAAGGACCGAAGATTGAAAAGATGCTCGGTTACACGAACTTAGAATCCGAGAAAGGATTTGTATTCTTCCAGAAATTCTTAAAAGAAACCGGTATTTTGGACGAGCTTGAAAAACTGGACATCAAAGAAGGCGATACCGTGCGTATGTACGGCCTTGTTTTCCAGTATTATAAATAATCCAACGAGCAATTTTACAAACAGAGAGGGTGGTAGTAATGACCAGTAAACAGAGAGCATATTTAAAGAGCCTTGCAAGTGTGATTGACCCGATTTTACAGATTGGTAAATCCTCACTGACTCCGGAATATATTGAAGCAGTACGCGAAGCCTTCAATACAAGGGAACTGATTAAGATTAATGTTTTGAAAAACTGTCTGGATGAGCCAAGGGAAATGGCACAGATTATCGCTGACAGAAGCGGTGCCGAAGTTGTTCAGGTCATCGGAAGAAAGATTGTACTTTACAAACCGGATAAAGACAAGCCAAAGATTATCCTTCCGAAATGATAATCTAAATGGAATAAAAAGGAGAAAACCATGAAAAAAGTAGGTATTATTGGCGGTACATTTAATCCAATCCATCTCGGACATTTGATTTTGGCAGAAAGAGCATACGAAGAATTTGAACTGGATGAAATTTTATTCATCCCGGCCGGTATTTCGTATTTTAAAGACCAGTCCACAATTTTAGATAAAAAAACACGAATCACATTAACCGGTGGCGCAATTGGCGACAATCCGCATTTTGCACTGTCTACAATTGAATGTGACCGTGCAGGCAATTCTTACACCTATGAGACATTGGAAGAACTTAAACGCCACAATCCCGATACCCAGTATTATCTGATTATCGGTGCGGATTCGTTAGTCCAGATGGAATTATGGCAAAAACCGGAGAATATTTTACGCGATGCCGTTATTCTTGTAGCAAAGCGTCAGGGACCTACCACGCAGGAATTCCTTGATAAAATGGAAGCCATCAAAACCAAATACAATGCGGATATCCGTGTGATTCCATGTACCTACATTGATATTTCCTCCACCGAAATCCGTGAACGTGTAAAAGCCGGCAAGAGCATTAAATATCTGGTTCCGGAAGTGACCGAAAACTATATTAAGAAGCATCATTTATACGAATAGAAGGTTATTATGCTAAATTCCGATATTCAAAATATTATTGCAAAACTGGAAAAATCTTTAGACTCCAAACGGTTTGGGCATACGATGGGCGTTGCTTATACGGCAGCATGCATTGCCATGCGATATGATTACGATATGAATAAGGCCTATCTGGCAGGACTTCTTCATGATTGTGCCAAATGTCTATCGCATAAGCAAAGATTGGAATATTGTACAAAATACGATATTCCCGTTACAGAAGTTGAATCCGCTAATCCGGCGTTATTACATGCTAAGGTTGGCGCCGATATGTGTAAACGCAAATACGGCATAGAAGATAGTGAAATTTCCACTGCGGTTTTATACCATACAACCGGCCATCCCAATATGTCCATGCTTGATAAAATTATCTATATTGCCGATTATATTGAGCCAAACCGCTGTGAAGCACCTAATTTGGAAACGGTACGTAAACAGACCTTTACCGACATAGATTTGGCGTTACGGACCATTTTATCGGATAGTGTAAGCTATTTGGGTTCTTCAAATAAGGTCATTGATCCAATGACAATGCAGACGTATCAATACTACATGAAACAGGAGTAAAATCTATATATGAATATGAAAGAAACATTAAAAGAGCATCTTCGTATTATTTATAACGCTTTGGATGATAAAAAAGCCGAAGATATCCAAATTATTGATATCAGTGAAGTTTCTCCTATGGCAGATTATTTTGTAATCGCCAACGGTACCAATGTCAATCAGGTTCA
>JAZMZZ010000216.1:0-10326 GCA_045586245.1 Lachnospiraceae bacterium
AAGTTATGAATTGTATCAGCGTATCCAGCAAACGATTATTGATACTTTGGATACGGCAGATTATGTGCAGATTAAAGGCTGTGGTGTAAATGAAACCGACCTTAAAGTGAATCTGTGGAAACTGCAGAACCCGGACAAAGAAACGATTTTTGAAAACTGTGTGGCGGATGTTAATATTCCGGTCGGTGAAGTGTTTACGTCGCCTGTATTAAAAGGAACGGACGGTGTATTGCATGTGTCCGAGGTATTCTTAAACGGGCTGAAGTTTGAGAATCTGAAGGTGACTTTTAAGGATGGTATGACCGTCGATTATGATTGTTCTAATTTTGAAGATAAAAAGCAGGGCAGACGTTATATCAAAGACCATGTGCTGCATCAGCATGAGAGTCTTCCGCTTGGTGAATTTGCCATCGGAACCAACACGGTTGCCTACCGCATGGCAAAGGATTTTGGCATCGGAAAGGTTATGCCGATCCTGATTGCTGAGAAGACGGGGCCGCATTTTGCAGTGGGCGATACCTGTTATTCCCATGAAGAGGATATGGTAACCTATAATGCAGACGGTAAGGCAATTGTAGCCAGGGAAAATGAAGTGTCCGCAAAGAGAAATACGGATATGACGAAGGCATATTTTAACTGCCATACCGATATTACGATTCCGTATGATGAAATTGGTGAGTTGACGGCAGTGTGTGCAGATGGGACAGAGAAGCCGATAATCAAAGACGGACGATTTGTGCTGAAAGGCTGTGAAGAACTGAATGTGCCGTTAGACTAATTAAAATAATCAAAATAATGCGCGAAGTCCTTTGACTTACTATGCAAAATTTAGTAAGATATAGAGTGGTAATGAGTCAGAGTTTGGCTTCTATCCGTAAACATGCGAAACTAATTAAAATAAAAGTTTCGCATATACATATTTTTGAGAGGAGAAACACTATGCCACAGGTAGGTATTGTAATGGGCAGTGATTCCGATATGCCGGTTATGGCTAAGGCTGCCGATATTTTAGAAGAATTAGGAATTTCTTACGAGATGAATATCATTTCCGCTCACAGGGAGCCGGATGATTTCTTTGAATATGCAAAAGGTGCGGAAGCACGCGGATATAAGGTGATTATTGCGGGAGCCGGTATGGCAGCGCATTTGCCGGGTATGTGTGCGGCTATTTTCCCAATGCCTGTTATCGGTATTCCGATGCATACCACATCCCTTGGCGGACGTGATTCTTTATATTCGATTGTGCAGATGCCTTCCGGAATTCCGGTAGCGACTGTAGCAATCAACGGTGGTGCGAATGCAGGTTTACTTGCGGCTAAGATTTTAGCGACATCCGATGCAGAATTACTTGCTAAATTAAAGGATTACAGCAATTCTTTAAAAGAAGCGGTTCAGAAAAAGGACGCGAAGCTGCAGGAAGTCGGCTATAAGAATTACTAATTTAAACTGCACTAAATTAAAATTGAGAAAAAATTAGATCATATACATCAAAGGAGAAGCAAAATGGATTACAAGAAATCTGGAGTGGATATCGAAGCGGGCTATAAGTCAGTAGAATTAATGAAGGAACATGTAAAAAAGACCATGAGACCGGAAGTATTAGGCGGACTCGGTGGTTTTTCAGGTGCATTTTCCCTTGCAAAAATTAAAGATATGGAGAATCCTACTTTAGTATCCGGAACAGACGGATGCGGTACAAAGGTAAAGTTGGCATTTTTAATGGACAAGCATGATACCATCGGTATTGACGCAGTAGCAATGTGCGTTAATGATATTGCCTGTGCAGGCGGTGAACCATTATTCTTCTTGGATTACATTGCATGCGGTAAGAACTATCCTGAGAAGATTGCAACCATCGTAAAAGGTGTTGCAGAAGGATGTTTGCAGTCCGGATGTGCATTAATCGGTGGTGAAACAGCAGAGCATCCGGGACTTATGCCGGAAGACGAATACGATTTGGCAGGTTTTGCAGTTGGTGTTGTAGATGAAAAAGACATCATTACAGGTAAGGACTTAGCAGAAGGCGATGTACTTATCGGTATGGCTTCTTCAGGCGTTCACAGCAATGGATTCTCATTGGTACGTAAAGTATTTGAGATGACAAAAGAAAGCCTCGATACATATTATGATGAATTGGGTACTACTTTAGGAGAAGCATTAATCGCTCCTACAAGAATTTATGTAAAAGCATTAAAGGCTATTAAGGATGCAGGCGTTACCGTTAAGGCATGCAGCCATATTACAGGTGGCGGTTTCCAGGAAAATATCCCGAGAATGCTTCCTGAGGGAATGCATGCGGTTGTGCGTAAGGATTCTTACGAAATTCCGGCAATCTTTAAGTTGTTACAGAAGACAGGTGACATTGCAGAAGATATGATGTACAACACCTATAATATGGGACTTGGTATGATTGTAGCGGTTTCTCCTGATAAAGTGGATGCAACCATGGAAGCGATTAAGTCAGCCGGTGATACACCTTATGTAGTGGGTGAAATCAAAGCCGGTGAAAAAGGAGTCACCTTATGCTAAATATTGTTGTTTGTGTTTCCGGAGGCGGAACCAATCTTCAGGCAATTATTGACGGTATTGATAACGGAAGCATTACAAATACAAAGATTGTTGGCGTTATATCTAATAACTACGGTGTGTACGCGCTGGAGAGAGCTGCTAAAGCAGGAGTTCCCGGTATTGTACTTTCGCCTAAGGATTATGAGAAAAGAAGCGACTTTGAAGAAGCATTTTTGGATAAGGTAAAAGAACTGAATCCGGATTTGATTGTTCTTGCAGGATTCCTTGTAAAGATCCCGGAGGCAATGGTAGAAGCATTCCCGCACCGGATTATCAATATCCATCCGTCCCTGATTCCGTCATTCTGCGGAGTGGGATACTATGGGCTTAAGGTGCATGAAGGCGTTCTTGCGCGTGGCGTAAAAGTTACCGGAGCAACGGTGCATTTTGTAGATGGCGGTATGGATACCGGTCCTATTATCTTCCAGAAAGCAGTAGAAGTTAAGCGGGATGATACAGCCAAGGTACTTCAGCAGAGAGTTATGGAAGAAGCGGAATGGTTGATTTTACCGAAGGCGATTGATGCCATTGCAAACGGTAAGATTACAATAACAGAAGGTAAAGTGACAGTTACAGAATAAATCAGGCGACCTTTAGAGGGTGTCAGACATAAGAGAGGATAAAAGATGAAGGTTTTAATCGTAGGCGGCGGCGGTAGAGAGCATGCAATCGCTATGTGTGTAAGCAAGAGTGCTAAATGTGAGAAGTTATATTGCGCACCGGGTAATGCCGGAATTGCACAGGTTGCGGAATGCGCTCCAATCGGTGCCATGGAATTTGATAAATTAGTGGCATTTGCAAAAGAAAAAGAGATTGATTTTGTTATCGTTGGCATGGATGATCCATTGGTTGGCGGTTTGGTTGACAAAATGGAAGAAGCCGGCATTAAGACTTTCGGTCCTAAGAAAAATGCAGCTATCTTAGAAGGCAGTAAGGCATTTTCCAAGGATTTAATGAAAAAATACAATATCCCGACAGCGGCATATGAGAATTTTGACTCTGCAGATGACGCACTTGCTTATCTTGAGAATGCTAAGATGCCAATCGTATTAAAAGCAGACGGTCTGGCACTTGGTAAGGGTGTGCTTATCTGTAACACAAAGGAAGAAGCAATTGAGGGTGTGAAGTCCATAATGCTTGATAAGAATTTCGGAGATGCCGGTAACCGTATGGTAATCGAAGAATTCATGACAGGACGTGAAGTGTCCGTTCTTTCGTTTGTAGATGGCAAGACCATCCGTATTATGACTTCTGCACAGGATCATAAGCGTGCAAAAGATGGTGACCAGGGACTGAATACCGGTGGTATGGGAACTTTCTCGCCAAGCCCGTTCTATACGGACGAAGTGGATGAATTCTGTAAGAAATACATCTATCAGGCAACTGTGGATGCGATGGCAGCAGAAGGCAGAGAATTTAAGGGTGTTATTTTCTTTGGATTGATGTTAACAGAGAATGGCCCGAGAGTGCTTGAATACAATGCAAGATTTGGTGACCCGGAAGCACAGGTAGTATTACCTCGTATGAAGAATGACATTTTAGATGTTATGGAAGCATGTGTGGACGGTACGCTTGATAAAGTGGAACTGGAATTTGAAGACAATGCGGCAGTATGTGTTGTTCTTGCGTCAGACGGTTATCCGCTTGCATATGAGAAAGGAAAAGTAATCGGCGGTCTGGAAGCATTTGATGATAAGGACGGATATTACTGTTTCCATGCCGGAACAAAGTTTTCAGACGGTAATATTGTAACAAACGGTGGCCGTGTACTCGGCGTTACCGCTAAAGGAAGCAATTTAAAAGAGGCCCGTGCCAATGCGTACGAAGCAACCAAGTGGGTTTCTTTTGAAAATAAATACATGAGAAATGATATTGGTAGAGCAATTGACGAAGTTAATTGATCTTGCCATTGATGAGGCTTAATTTAGCATGGAGGAAAGCATGAAGGTACAAAACAAAAAGGGATTCGAAATAGTAAGTAAGTTGTTTTTGCTTGCGGCAGTATTGGTTCTGCAGATGGTGATTCTCGGACAGACAACCATTACAGCCAATGCACAGGGAACAGCAAAGGTAACGGCTGACAGCGGTAAAATCCGTAAGACACCGGATACCAGTGCAGATGTTCTTGGCAGCGTAAAAGAAAACGACAAACTTACGGTTATTGCACAGACTACGGCTTCTGACGGATATACATGGTATAAGGTGTTTGTAGATGATTCTACAAAGGGATATATCCGTGCGGATTTAGTAGGTGATGTGGAAGGAAGTATTGAGACAGAATCTGCAGAAGATGCAGCGGCAAACGGAAGTACTACAGTAAGTAGCAATACAACAACACAAACAACTACAGATAATACCCAGCAAGAGGAAGAAGACGATGAGCCACAGCAGCAGGCAGTTGAATTTGTACAGGTAAATGCATCAACTGTTAGTAAGGCAAAAGTAACGGCTGAAAGTGTAAATGTGCGTTCCAACCCATCTACAAGTTCTTCGGTTGCAGGAAAAGCAAAAGAAGGAACGGAAGTGAATGTATTTGGCGAAGCAACCGATGGTGACGGCAAGGTTTGGTATCAGGTAAAGTATACAGCTAACGATACTGCAGTAGAAGGATTTATCCGTTCTGATTTCCTGGAAGTAACTGAGCAGGTACAGGAAGAACCGGCTGAAGAAGCTCCGGTAGAAGAAGCACCGGCAGAAGAAGTGGAAGAGCCTTCTGTTCCTAAGGAATACGAGGCAGTATACGAAGCTGGTCCGGATGGTGTTGAAACGTGGTTTTTATATGATTATAACAGAGGTACCAAGCAGAGTATTTCTGATTTAATGTCAGTAGTGCGCCAGACGCAGGAAGAGGAAGGAAGTGCGGTTTCCAAATTAAAAACCTATAAGATTTTAATGATTGTTATGGTGGCTATCATTCTTGCACTTGTTGTCGGAGTGACATTACTTGTTTTCAAACTCAAAGATGTGTACGAGTATGGATATGCAGATGATGAGGATGAAGATGACGAGGATGACGAGGATGACGACGAAGAAGATGTTGAAGATGACGAAGAGGATGAGGATGACGACGAAGAGGATGACGAAATGTACACACGTACACCAGTCAGAAGAACGGTAAGAGCATCCCAGCCGGCAAGAGCGGCAAAGGCTCCGGCAAGAACAACTTCACAGACAAGAACTTCTGCACCGGAAAGCAAGAAAGACTCTTCTTCATGGCAGTCTAAAAACTTCCTTGATATTGATGATGATATGGAATTTGAATTTTTAGATATTAAATAGTCAACACTAAAAAGACATGAGCAATCATGTCTTTTTACTTCACAGAAAAAGAAAACTCTCATATGATAATAGTATTTAGGCATAAGGAGATTGTAAATGAGTTATGCAGAGTATACCGGTAAAGCGCGTGCGGCGCTTATGCTGGCAGAAAAATGTGCAAAACAATTTGGCCAGGGCTATGTTGGCAGTGAACATATTTTGGTTGGGTTGCTCCGTGAAAAAACAGGAGTTGCCGCAGTTGTTTTGCAGGATAATGGGGTAAACGAGGCGGATGTGGTAGAACTTATCCGTGATTTCGTTGCGCCGGATTCCGTAACAAAGATAAAAGAAAGAAGTGGATATTCAAAACGGGCACAGGATGTACTGGAGGAAAGCCGTCTTCTGGCAGAAAAGTACCGTAGCGAATTAATCGGAACCGAACATATTCTTATGGGAATCATTAAAGAGGGAGAAAATGTTGCAGCAAGACTTCTTAATACGTTGGGAATTTCCCTTCAGAAATTGTATGTGGATATTCTTGTGGCAATGGGTGAGGACGGAAGCCTGATAAAAGAGGATTTTGCAAAGAAGAATTCATCCAAAAAAGAAACTTCCGTATTAAAGCAGTACAGCCGTGATTTGACACAGCTTGCAAAGGATGGGAAGCTGGACCCGGTAATCGGAAGGGATGATGAGATCAAGCGGGTGATTCAGATTTTGTCCCGTCGTACCAAGAATAATCCCTGCCTTGTGGGAGAGCCCGGAGTTGGTAAAACCGCCATTGTAGAGGGACTTGCGCAGAGGATTGTGGCAGGTCAGGTTCCGGATACCGTTAAGGAAAAAAGAGTTCTGACGCTGGATTTATCGGGAATGGTTGCCGGTAGTAAGTACCGTGGTGAATTTGAGGAACGTGTTAAGAGGTTAATCAAAGAAGTAACGGAGAATGGCAATATTCTTCTGTTTTTGGATGAACTTCACACGTTGATTGGAGCGGGTGGTGCCGAGGGAGCAATTGATGCTTCCAATATTTTAAAACCATCCCTTGCACGCGGTGAATTACAATTAATTGGTGCAACAACCATTAGTGAATATCGTAAGTATATTGAAAAGGACGCGGCGTTGGAGCGCAGATTCCAGCCTGTAGCGGTGGAAGAGCCGACGATTGAAGAGGCAATAGCAATTGTAGAAGGTGTCCGTGGAAAATATGAAGCACATCATGGTGTAACGATTACGGATGAGGCTGTAAAAGCAGCGGTCGAATTATCGGCAAGATATATCAATGACCGTAATCTTCCGGATAAAGCCATTGATTTGATGGATGAAGCGGCATCGGCCATGCGTTTGAATACAATGTCAGGTTCCGGTAAATCGGGACAATTAGAAGTTGAAATAAAAGAATTGGATATTCAGCTCGAGGAGGCTTTTAAAGCAGAGGAATATGCACTTGCCGGGACCATAAAGCGCAGAATGGACGAAATGCAGAAGAAGTTAAAGACTCTGCAGGCAAGAGAAAAGAAGGCCCAGGCCAAAAAGGAATATTTGGTTACAGACAATGATATTGCGCAGGTGGTATCTTCCTGGACCAAGATTCCGCTTAGTAAACTGGAAGAAAAAGAAAGCGAACGTTTATTAAAACTGGAATCGGTTCTCCATAAACGGGTCATCGGCCAGGAAGAAGCAGTAAAAGCCGTTGCCAGAGCCATGCGAAGAGGCCGTGTCGGCTTGCAGGATCCGAAGCGTCCGATTGGTTCCTTCCTTTTCCTCGGACCGACAGGCGTTGGTAAAACGGAACTTAGCAAGGCGTTGGCAGAAGCGATGTTTGGTAATGAAAATGCGCTTATCCGTGTGGATATGTCTGAATATATGGAAGGGCATTCCGTTTCCAAGTTAATCGGTTCTCCGCCCGGATATGTGGGCTTTGAGGACGGCGGACAGTTAAGTGAGAAAATCCGTCGCAATCCATATTCGGTTGTTTTGTTTGATGAGGTGGAAAAGGCACATCCGGATGTATTTAATATTCTGTTACAGGTATTGGATGACGGTCATATTACGGACTCAAAAGGCCGTAAGGTAAGTTTTAAAAATACGGTCATCATTATGACATCCAATGCAGGAGCATCCCGTATCGTGGATCCGAAGAATCTTGGATTTGCTTCCAAAGAGGATAAGGCAAAGGATTACGAGAAGATGAAGAATTCGGTAATGGAAGAAGTAAAACGTATGTTTAAACCGGAATTCATCAATCGTATCGATGAGATTATCGTATTCCATCAGCTGACAAAGGAGGATATGAAGGATATTATGACTCTGCTTAGCAAGGATTTGGTTGGCAGATGTGACAGACTTCTTAATATCCGTCTTATCATTACGCCTGCGCTAAAAACGTATATTGTTGATAAATACATGAATCTTAAGATGGGGGCGCGCCCTCTAAAACGTGCCATCCAGAGCGAAATTGAGGATATGCTGGCAGAAGAAATTTTGGCAGGAAGGGTACAAAGCGGTGATACCGTAAAGGCGCGTTATCAGGAGAAAAAGATTGTATTTGACGTTGTTTCGCAGTAGAAAAACAGTAGCATTTTGAACGGAAATACTGTATACTAAATTTTATAAAAGATATCAAATTGACAGACAAAAGATATCAAAGAACGGAGGATAACAAGATGGCATCAGCAGACAAACTGCTTTATGTGGAAGCGGACGGCAGCTTAGGTTTTGGCGACCATACACTTGCCGAGAAAGCAAAGGTAGAGGATTTTCCTTATCAGGGAGATTTGTTGAAGGTGAAGACCTATCAGACAATAACCAAACTGGAGAAGAATGGTATGTTTGTCTATGAGTCTGTGCCGGGAAGCAGTGTATCTTGTTTTAAGGAAGAGGCGGACGGCGTTACGTTTAAAGTAACAGGCAGCGCAGATTCCCAGATTACCGTAGGGCTGGAAGATGACTGTGAATACAAAGTTTTGTTAAATGGTGAGAATGCGGGATTTGTTAAGACCAATCTTGGCGGCAAACTTAATCTCAGCGTGGATTTGTCATCCGGCGAAGCGGTTTTGGTAGAAGTTAAGAAATGTTAAAAGGGTTATATATGCATGCGTGACAGGCGTGCAGTGACAGGGAGTTACTATGGCAAAGAAAAGCTATGTATACTTCTGCAGTCAATGCGGATACGAGTCTGCCAAATGGATGGGACAGTGTCCGGGATGTAAGGCATGGAATTCTTTTGTGGAAGAGGCTGTGTCTGCATCGGCAAAAGGAAAAAGTGCAAAAACGGGCTCTTACCGCGATGCGGAAAAGAGCCCGTCTACTTTAGCGGAGATTTCCACGGAAGAAGAACAGAGACTGCAGATTGGAATCAAAGAACTGGATAGAGTGCTTGGCGGCGGAATTGTAAAAGGTTCGCTTGTGCTTGTGGGCGGAGATCCGGGAATCGGTAAGTCCACGCTTCTTTTGCAGGTGTGTAAACAATTGTCCGATAAAGAGCATGACGTTTTGTATGTATCAGGAGAAGAATCCCTGCGCCAGATTAAGATGCGCGCATCCCGTATCGGTTCAATGAATGACAAACTCAAACTGTTTTGTGAGACCAATCTGGATGCAATTGAAGAGACGATTAAGCGTACTAAGCCGGAGGTTGTGGTAATTGATTCGATTCAGACCATGTTTGATGAGGAGATTTCCTCAGCACCGGGTAGTGTGTCACAAGTCAGGGAGTCTACGGCGGTCTTTATGCGCCTTGCCAAAGAACAGGGCGTTACGATATTTATTGTAGGACATGTGACCAAGGAAGGTACGGTAGCAGGTCCGAGAGTGCTGGAACATATGGTGGATACCGTTCTTTATTTTGAGGGCGACAGACATGCTTCCTATAGGATTTTGCGCGGTGTGAAGAACCGTTTTGGCTCTACCAATGAAATCGGTGTGTTTGAGATGCGAAACGAAGGCTTACAGGAAGTGCTCAATCCTTCCGAATACATGCTAAACGGTAAACCAAAGGGCGCCAGCGGTTCCGTTGTTTCCTGTTCCATGGAAGGCACCAGACCGATTCTGTTAGAAATCCAGGCGCTTGTTTCACCGACCAGTTTCGGTTTCCCGAGAAGACAGACAGCGGGAAGCGATTTGAACCGGTTGAATCTTCTGATGGCAGTTTTGGAAAAAAGACTGGGACTTTCCATATCCAACTGCGATGCCTATGTAAATATTGCAGGCGGACTTAAGATTACCGAACCGGCGATAGATTTAGGCGTTGTGATGGCAGTGGTGTCCAGCTTTAAGAACCGGGCGATAGACGATAAACTGATTGCATTTGGGGAGATTGGCTTAAGCGGGGAAGTGCGTGCCGTAAGCATGGCAGAGAACCGCGTGGCAGAGGCCAAGAAACTTGGTTTTACGACTTGTATTGTGCCAAAGACGAATGAAGAGGCCTGCAGAAAGATAGCAGGAATTAAAGTGATTGGAGTTGCCACCGTTCAGGATGCGATGGAGTATATATAGAATGCG
>JAZMZZ010000217.1:0-21235 GCA_045586245.1 Lachnospiraceae bacterium
TATACAACAAATTATTTTTAAAAAAGTTCTTATTTAATAAGGAATTTTGATTATGTCATATTAAATTATGCATATGTTATCCACATCTTATCCACAATTTGTGGATTTAATTATGTAAATAAAAGTGTTGTTTATAACTATGTGGATAATCTAGATATTGTATTTGGATAAATTATATTGGACAAGATGTAGATTACTAAAAAAAAGAATAATTTTATGAAAATTTTTATGTATATAAAACAAGGAAAATTGCTTGACGTTTCGGGATTCTTTTACTATAATCGTAATGATTATTTTTTGCATATACCTATATTATGGTACAAGATATGCTTACTAAAAAATAACTACCTTATTATATAAATAGGTATTCGAAGAAGGAGGTGCATCCTATATGAAAATGACATTTCAGCCAAAGAAAAGACAGAGATCTAAGGTTCATGGTTTCCGTGCAAGAATGAGTACTCCGGGCGGAAGAAAAGTTTTAGCATCCAGAAGAGCTAAAGGAAGAAAGAAATTATCAGCTTAGAAGTTTAGGCCGCAGTTATGTGGCCTTTTTTTCTCTTAATTAATAAGCGGAGAGTAAACTATGATTTTTTCAGAATCATTGAAGAAAAATGATGATTTCAGAACGGTTTATAAAAAAGGTGTATCTTATGCCAATAAATATTTGGTAATGTACGTATTACCAAATAATTTGTCAAAAAATAATCAGCCTATAAATCGTCTTGGAATATCAATCAGTAAAAAAGTCGGAAACAGCGTGGTAAGACATCGGTTCTGCCGTCTGGTCCGCGAAAGTTACAGACTACACGAAAAGGTATTCAATAGTGGTTTGGATATTGTAGTCGTTGCAAGGGCAAGCGCAAAAGAATGCACATATGCACAAATTAAAAGCGCTTTATTACATCTTGGAAAGCTTCATAATATTATTAATATGTAGATTTTTTTATGAAGTGAGTTCGGTTTTACTATGAAAAAAATAATGATTTTTTTTATAAAACAATATCAGAAATATATTTCTCCTATGAAAAGTACCAAATGTCCGTATATTCCGAGTTGTTCCCAATATGGTTTGGAAGCAATCGAAAAATACGGAGCTTTTAAAGGTGGACTTATGGCATTATGGAGAATTATAAGATGTAATCCTTTTTCAAAGGGTGGGTATGATCCCGTTCCTTAATATTTATTATGGAGGAAATAGAATTGTCAGGTATTTTGTTAACACAGGATGACGGCGCTCTTTTAGGACCTATTGCTAAATTACTTGGATTTATCATGGAAGGAATTTTTAATGTACTGGATGCAATCGGAATTCCTAATATTGGTCTGGCTATCATTATTTTTACAATTGTAATTTATTTACTTTTAATGCCTCTTACAATTAAACAGCAGAAATTTTCCAAATTATCTGCAAAAATGAGTCCTGAACTTCAGGCTATCCAGAAGAAATATAAGAATAAAAAAGATAATGAATCTATGATGGCAATGAATCAGGAGACACAGGCAGTTTATGCAAAATATGGTGTTTCTCCTACCGGTAGTTGTGTACAGTTACTTATTCAGATGCCGATTTTATTTGCATTGTATCGTGTTATTTATGCAATGCCTGCATATGTAACAAAGATTAAAGATTCTTTTTATCCTCTGGTAGAAAAATTAAGAGGCGATTCTGCAGCAATTGAATATGTACAGAATTTACAGAATTCAATGATGTTTTCAAAGCAGTTTACTAATGAATCATTTACAGGCGGTAATGTAGAGTATATCGAAAATACATTAATTGACTGTTTAAACAGAGCATCCACTGCTGAGTGGAATGGTCTTTCCGAACAGTTTTCTTCATTATCTGCAGATGTTGCTGTTACACTTGAAAAATTAAACGAATATAATAATTTCCTTGGTCTTAATATGGCTAACTCTCCTTCTTTTACCATGAAGGATGCTTTTTCAACAGGTAATTATTTATTGGTTGCAGGTGCTTTATTAATTCCTTTATTAGCTGCACTTACACAGTGGATTAATACAAAATTAATGCCACAGGCAAATACCAACAGCGGTAATGAAACAGCAGACAATATGGCACAGTCTATGAAGACTATGAATACAATTATGCCTCTTATGTCAGCATTTTTCTGTTTCACTCTTCCTGCAGGTATGGGTCTTTACTGGATTGCCGGTGCGGTTGTCAGAAGTATCCAACAGGTTATGATTAACCGTCATATCGATAAAATGGATATTAATGAAGTAATTAAGAAAAATGAAGCAAAAGCATCTAAAAAAATTGAAAGAATGAAAGCAAGTTACGAAAATGTAAGTAATTATGCTGCTACAAAAACAAAATCAGTAGGTAACAAGGCTTCTTATGTAAATACTTCTGCAAAAGAAGATAATTCACAGAAAGTAAATGTTTCTTACAGTAAAAATGCAAAACCGGGAAGTCTTGCCGCAAAAGCGAACATGGTAAAAGAATATAACGAAAAAAATAGCAGATAGGGGGTCGTTATAATGGATTATCAGAATTTTAATGCAAAAACAGTATCCGATGCCATTACAGAAGCCTGTAAGACATTGGGCGTAACCAGTGATAAATTAGATTATGTAGTAGTAGAAGAAGGATCTGCAGGTTTTTTAGGAATCGGTGCTAAGAATGCTTCTATTAATGCAAAAGTAAAATCTTCTGTTACAGATACTGCAAAGAATTTTTTGAATGATGTATTTGCAGCTATGAATATGACAGTTGTTATTAATGCAGAGTATAAAGAAGAAGGAAGAGAATTAAACATTGATTTAGCAGGTGATGACATGGGTGTTCTTATCGGTAAGAGAGGACAGACATTGGATTCATTACAGTATCTTGTTTCCTTAATTGTTAATAAAGAATCTGCAGAATATATCCGTGTAAAGGTTGATACAGAAAATTATCGTCAGAGAAGACAGGATACATTGGAAAATCTTGCAAAGAATATTGCATTCAAGGTTAAGAGAACGAAGAGAACTGTTTCTTTAGAGCCTATGAATCCTTATGAAAGAAGAATTATCCATTCAGCATTACAGAATGATAAATATGTTACAACTCATAGTGAAGGTGAAGAACCTTACAGACATGTTGTTGTTACAATGAAAAAATAATTTGTAAGATAACAGAATTTATTTTGTGCAGAAATGAGTAATATGTGTCGGATGCAGGTAAACTGCGCTCGACACATATTTCTGTATAAAATTATTTGATACAGAGGTAATAAATGAAAACGGAAACAATTGCGGCAATCGCAACTTCATTAAGTGAATCGGGAATTTCCATTATCCGAATCAGTGGTGATCAGGCACGTGAAGTGGCTGATAAGATTGTTGTGACCAAAAATGGGCAGAAAGTTTCTGAATTTAAAAGCCATACCATTCATTACGGTCATATTATGGAAAACGATACGATTGTGGATGAAGTTATGGTTTCTTTTATGAAGGGACCAAATTCTTTTACGGCAGAAGATACAGTTGAAATTAATTGTCATGGCGGAATTTTGGTTACTAAAAAAATATTACAACTTATTCTTAGAAGTGGGGCAAGACTTGCCCAGCCCGGAGAATTTACAAAAAGAGCCTTTTTAAACGGAAGAATTGATTTATCCAAAGCAGAAGCCATTATGGATATTATTCATGCGGACAATGAATTTGCCTTACAGATTGGTATGAAGCAGTTAAAAGGTTCCGTTTCTAAAAAAGTATCTTCTATCCGGGAACAGTTGATATACGAAATTGCATTTATTGAATCTGCTTTGGATGATCCGGAGCATTATTCTTTAGATGGATATGGTGATAAATTACGAACGATTATTGAATCTGTTTTGGCAGAACTTAAGAAAATGGAAGATTCTGCTGAAAACGGTAAGATTATCAGACAGGGTATTCGTACCGTAATTGTCGGAAAACCGAATGCCGGTAAATCTTCTTTCTTAAATTTCTTATTAGGAGAAGAAAAAGCGATTGTTACCGACATAGCAGGTACAACAAGGGATGCTCTTGAAGATTATGTGCGCATCCAGGATATTTCATTCCATATTATTGATACGGCCGGCATCCGTAAGACAGAAGATATTGTGGAAAAAATTGGCGTTGAGAAAGCCATTGATTACTCCAAAGATGCCGATTTATTATTGTATATTATAGATTCATCCGTACCTTTGGATGAAAATGATTTTGAAATTATGAAAATGACAGCCGGTAAGAAAATGATTGTTCTTATGAACAAATCCGATTTAGAGACGGTTGTTACAATAGATGATGTTAAAAAAGAACTTCATAACTATTCTCATAAGGAAGAAGATATAAGGTATATTCATATCTCCGCAAAAGAAAAAGTGGGAATGGAAGAATTTGAAATAATTGCAAAAGATATGTTCTTTGCCGGCGAAATTCAGATTCAGGATGAAATTATGATAACCAATATGCGTCATAAAGAACTTTTATCCGACGCAATTGAAAGTTTAAAACTGGTAATTGGAAGTATTGATAACCAAATGCCTGAAGACTTTTTAACAATTGATATGATGAGCGCTTATGAATCACTAGGCAAGATCATTGGTGAAGAAGTCGAAGAAGACTTGGTTAATGAGATTTTCAGCAAATTCTGTATGGGTAAATAACTGTTGTATGCGAGGGGTCCCGACCCCTTGTAGAGAAGAGGTAGTAACGATGAGTAGAATTCGTGAAAAAGTAGACATTTGCGTAGTAGGCGCGGGGCATGCCGGATGCGAGGCTGCACTCGCTTGCGCAAGAATGGGATTGAATACTGTTATTTTTACGGTAAGCGTTGATAGTATTGCCCTTATGCCCTGTAATCCAAATGTCGGCGGCAGTTCTAAGGGACATTTAGTGCGTGAACTGGATGCCCTTGGCGGCGAAATGGGTAAGAATATTGATAAAACTTTTATCCAGTCCAAGATGTTAAATGTATCCAAAGGTCCTGCTGTACATTCTCTTCGTGCGCAGGCAGATAAGGCTGACTATACCAGAGAAATGCGTAAGACTCTTGAAAATCAGGAAAATCTTACAATTAAACAGGCTGAAGTTACTCATCTTCTGACAACACAAGATTTACTTCATATGAATGAAAATAATGAAATAGAAGAATACGAAAGAGATATGTCTTCTTTACAGATTGCCGGCGTGAAGATTTTTACGGGTGCAGTGTATGAAGCAAAGGCAGTTATTCTGTGTACGGGTACATATTTGAAAGCCCGTTGTTTATGTGGCGAAGCGATTACACATACCGGTCCGAACGGTTTGCAAGCAGCAACTCATTTAACGGATTCCATGAAATCACTTGGAATTGAAATCCGTCGGTTTAAGACCGGAACTCCGGCCAGAATGGACAAGCGTTCCATTGATTTTTCAAAGATGGAACCACAGTACGGGGATGAAAAAGTAGTACCGTTTTCATTTTCTACCAATCCGGAGGATGTACAGATTGAACAGGTACCTTGTTATTTGACATATACCAATGAAAAGACACACGAAATAATCCGTGCGAATTTAGACCGATCTCCTCTTTTTGCGGGAGTCATTGAAGGAACCGGTCCTAGATACTGTCCTTCGATTGAAGATAAGGTTGTTAAATTTGCGGAAAAAGAGAGGCATCAGGTATTTATCGAGCCGGAAGGAATTCATACCAATGAGATGTATGTCGGAGGTATGTCTTCTTCGTTACCGGAAGATGTACAGCTTGCCATGTATCGGACAGTTCCGGGACTTGAGAATTGTAAGATTGTACGTAATGCTTATGCGATAGAATATGATTGTATCAATGCAATCGAATTGTATCCGACTCTGGAATTTAAAAACATTACAGGATTATTTAGCGGCGGCCAGTTAAACGGAAGCAGCGGATACGAAGAAGCGGCAGCACAGGGATTGATTGCCGGTATCAATGCATCTTTATTTGTAAAAGGGAAAGAGCAGATTGTTTTGGATCGTTCCCAGGGATACATTGGTGTATTAATTGATGATTTGGTAACCAAAGAGACATTTGAACCATATCGTATGATGACATCCCGCTCGGAGTACCGTTTACTGTTGCGCCAGGATAATGCAGATTTACGCCTTAGGGAAATCGGACATCAGGTGGGATTGATTTCCGATGAACAGTACGAAGCATTATTACGTAAAAAAAGTCAGATCGAATCCGAAATTGAGAGACTGAAAAATACTCCAATCGGAGCCAATAAGAGAACGCAGGAATTTTTAGAAAGCCATAACAGTTCTACTTTAAAAACAGGAAGCAATCTGGCAGAGATTTTGTGCAGACCGGAGATTTCTTACGAAATACTTGCCGACTTGGATGAAAAAAGAGAACCTTTACCGGCAGATGTAATTGAGCAGGTTGAGATTGAGATTAAATACGAAGGTTACATTAAGCGTCAGATTAGTCAGGTAAATCAGTATAAGAAAATGGAAAATAAATTGATTCCGGCTGATATTGATTATGATGATGTGTCCAGTCTTCGTAAGGAAGCCAGACAGAAATTAAAACAGTTAAAACCGATTAATGTAGGACAGGCTTCCAGAATATCCGGTGTTTCTCCGGCGGATATTTCGGTATTGCTTGTTTATTTGGAACATAGAAGACAGGTCAATCAATAGAATCATATATCTATAATATGATATAGAAAGGTTATTGTATGGATATAACCAAAATGAACCAATTTAAAGAAGATGCATTGTCATTTGGTGTGGAATTAAATGAAAACCAGCTCATGCAATTTCAGAAATATTATGAAATGCTGATCGAGTGGAATGAAAAAATTAATTTAACTGCCATAACGGATTTTGATGAAGTCCTAAAGAAACATTTTTTAGACAGTATTGCTATTGGACGTCTTTTGGATACGGGTGCGGACTTGACAGTTTTGGATATCGGAACCGGAGCAGGTTTTCCGGGTATTCCGATTAAAATTGCTTTTCCTAAGACGAAAGTATCTTTATTGGATTCTTTAAATAAAAGAGTGAATTTTTTAAATGAAGTAATTCATGAATTGGGTTTGGAGAATATTAACGCATTTCATGGAAGAGCTGAAGATTTTGCAAAGAAGGATTTGATGAGGGAGAAATTTGATTTGGTAGTTTCCAGAGCAGTAGCAAATCTTTCTTCTCTTAGCGAATTTTGTTTACCATATGTAAAAGTGGGTGGTAAGTTTGTTTCTTACAAATCAGAAAAAGCATTGGAAGAATTGGAAACATCCAATAATGCAATTACCATTCTTGGCGGCGGTAATGTAAGGACAGACGAATTCCTGTTACCGGGAACGGATTTTAACAGAACATTTGTAGTGATTGAGAAAATAAAAGAAACACCTGCTAAATATCCTCGCAAGGCCGGAACACCGGTAAAGCAACCGTTATAGTACTTATGTAAACCAAAGAGGTTTTTATGAAAGATCCCCATAATTTGTCCGATAAAAATATTCAATATGAATATATAAGAAATCAGGAAATGGATAGGAAAAGAATTGCAAATGAATTGCATGATACTTCCATTCAGGATTTGACCCATATTATTCACCAGATTGAATTAGCCGGATTCTATATTGATGTAGATGCAACCAAAGCAAAACTGGAATTGGCATCTGTTAATGATGAACTTAGAAAGATTATTAAAGATATCCGCAATACTATCTTCGATTTGCGTCCGATGTCTTTTGATGATTTAGGATTATCCGGTGCAATTGAAAATTTAATAGATGTGTTAAAGAACAGATTTATAATAGATTTCCAGGCAGATATTGATTTTACGGATGATTTCGATGAATTAGAGCAATTGGAAATTTACAGAGTAATCCAGGAATGTCTTACGAACTCAGCAAAACACGCGAATGCAAAGACAATTCATCTGGTTGTTTCTGATAAGGACAATGATTTGTATGTCTGCGTATCCGATGATGGAATCGGTATTTCTAAGCAGATGGAGAATGACGAATCCGATAATGAAAAACAAATTCACTACGGATTGCAAATTATGAAAGAAAGAGTTTCTATTTTGGATGGCAGGTGTTATATTAATTCTATAAGCAATGAAGGTACTAAAATAGAAATAATTATACCAAGATAATTATCTTTGAAATTATTTTGTGGTATATTACAAAGAGATACTTATTTGAATTTAATGTGAATGGAAAGAAAGGTGGTTGTTTTATATGAAGGTTAAGGTTATTCTTGCAGATGATCATGTAATGATTCGAGAAGGTATAAAGCAGTTACTGGAGTTTGATCAGAAAATTGAAGTCGTTGCGCAGGCAAACGATGGTGTAGAATGTTTGGAGCAATTAAGCAAAGTGAATGCGGATGTTTTATTGCTTGATATTAATATGCCTCGGAAAAACGGATTGGACACACTTGCTGAAATACGTAAAAACAAGATTAAGATTAAAGTTCTGATGCTTACAGTTCACGAAGAAGTAGAGTATCTTGTTAAGGCAACGGATATTGGAGTAGAAGGATACATATTAAAAGATTCCGGTTCTGCGGAATTAAAGAAAGCAATCTATGCGATATTAGATGGTGAATCTTACATCCAGCCTAATTTGATTCCGGAATTGAATAGTTATCTGATTCATAAGGACGACGATAAATTGAAACTGGACGCATTGACTAAGCGTGAAGTTGAAGTTCTTATTGAAGTTGCAAAGGGCAATTTTAATAAAGATATTGCTATGCATTTAAATATCAGTGAGCGTACGGTTAAGAATCATATGGTAAGTATCTTTAAAAAGATTGAAGTTGCGGACCGTACACAGGCTGCTGTTTTTGCGATTAAGAATAATCTGGTTAAGATTTGATAAGAAAATACGTAAGATAAATACTCCTTATGTGTTTCACGTGAAACATTTTGGGGTAGGGATAATTGAAATACAAGATAATGTTTCACGTGAAACATAAGAACCCAAGATATTGTTCAAAAATCGTGAAACATTTTCAAAAAACCACTGTGAAACATAGATTTTTTCACAATTTAGGTACTTAGGAAGGGACAGAATGGGAAGAATTATAGCAATTGCAAACCAAAAAGGAGGCGTCGGTAAAACCACAACCTCTATTAATTTAGCGGCATCTCTTGCCGAAAAAGGGAAAAAAGTATTGGTAATCGATATGGATCCACAGGGTAATACTACAAGTGGTCTTGGTGTAGATAAGAACGATTTAGAGAATACAGTGTATGAATTGATTTTGGGAGAATGTTCTGTACAGGAATGTATTCTTAGAAATGTTATTGACGGAGTATCTGTAATTCCTTCTAATGTAAACCTTGCAGCAGCCGAGATAGAATTAATCGGCGTTGAGAAGAAGGAATATATTTTAAAACGTGAGATAGACTGGGTGAAGGATTTATACGATTACGTATTAATTGATTGTCCGCCATCTCTTAGTATGTTGACAATTAATGCGATGACAACGGCAAATACGGTATTGGTTCCAATCCAGTGTGAATACTATGCATTGGAAGGATTAAGCCAATTAATACATACGGTTAATCTTGTAAAAGAACGTTTGAATGAAGAGTTGTATATGGAAGGTGTAGTATTTACCATGTACGATTCCAGAACTAATTTATCAGCCCAGGTAGTAGAGAATGTTAAGCAGCACTTTAAACAGAAGGTGTTTGATACGGTAATTCCAAGAAATATACGATTAGCAGAGGCTCCAAGTTTTGGAATGCCGATTTGTATGTATGACCCAAAATCAGCGGGTGCAGAAGCTTACAGAAACTTAGCAGATGAAATAATTAACAGAAAGGACTTATAAGATGGCAGCAAAACCAAGAGGATTAGGAAAAGGTCTTGATTCATTAATTCCAAATACAACGGTTAGCAGTAAAGCAACGGCAGAGAAACCGGAAGTAAAGGCAGAAACACCGGATTCCATTGTTGACATTAATTTAGTAGAGCCTAATAGGGAACAGCCACGTAAGAATTTTGATGAAGATGCTTTGCAGGAATTATCGGATTCTATTAAGCAGTTTGGTTTATTGCAGCCTATTTTGGTACAGGATAGAAAAACTTACTACGAGATTATTGCCGGTGAACGTCGTTGGCGTGCATCTAAAATGGCCGGTCTTAAGAAAGTTCCTGTTATTATCCGTAATTATACAGAGCAGGAAATCGTTGAAATTTCGTTAATCGAGAATATTCAGCGAGAAGATTTGAATCCGATTGAAGAAGCGCAGGCATATAAACGTCTTTTGACAGAGTTTAATTTAAAGCAGGATGAAGTGGCAGAAAGAGTATCTAAGAGCCGTACTGCAGTTACAAACTCTATGCGTCTGCTTAAATTATGCGATGAAGTACAGCAGATGATTATTGATAATATGCTTTCTACAGGACATGCCAGAGCTATTATTTCGGTAGAGGATCCGAAGGAACAGTATGCTCTTGCGCAAAAGATTTTTGATGAAAAAATGAGTGTCCGTGAAGTTGAAAAGTATATTAAGGACATGAATAAGACGGCGAAGCCGAAGAAGAAGAAAAATGAATCCCTTGCCGCTATTTACGAATCCACAGCAGAAAAACTGAAAGATGCTTTGGGTACAAAGGTGCAGATTGTTCCACGTGAAAAAGAAGGAACCGGTAAGATTGATATTGAATTCTATTCACATGATGATTTTGAAAAGATTATTGAGAAGTTATTAGCGAAATAGAATTAAGTACAGTACAAAGATAGGGAATAAATAGAATAGAAAGGTACAAATGAGATGGGAAGTAATTTCTTAAGTCAGATCGGACTCGACAGTCTGGATATTGGTTATATATTTTTTGGAATTGTTATTTTATGTGTGATACTGATGATCTTAAATATTGTATCTCTGGTTAAGATTAAGAATATCAAGAAGAAACTCAAGAAGTTTATGAGGGGCAAAGATGCCCGTAGTCTGGAGAAAGAAATTATCGGATTACAGGAAGATAATAAATTCTTAAAGAATATGACGGATAACAATAAAAAGGATATCCGCGATTTAAATAAGAGATTCGAAAAAGCATTCCAGAAGATTGGTATTGTGAAGTATGATGCATACCAACAGATGGGAGGACTTCTTAGTTTTTCATTGGCATTGCTCGATGAAAATAATAATGGTTTAATCCTGAATTCCGTACACAGCACGGAAGGTTGTTATACTTACACCAAGGAAGTTGTAAACGGTGAATGTAAGTTAGAATTAAGTAACGAAGAAAAAGTCGCTTTGGACCAGGCAATGGGAGTCTAATGTATGAAACTTTTGAAATTGGAACAGATAACCGGAGAAGAAGAACTGGCAAGAGCCATTATGACCGATGATTATAAAGAGTTATTGTCAGAAGGTGCCCGGGTAAAAAAAGAGTATATTTCCAAGTTAAGGGAATTGGGAATTACGGAAGTCTATGTAAAAGATAAAGTATCGGATCCAAAGGCATTGGTAATATTAAAAGAGGAAGTTAACAAATCCTGCAAACAGAAGGTGCAGAGCATTATTTCCAAGCATACTTACCGCAGTTCTGAGGATATGGTAGAAATCGGAAAAACAGCAGAAGATATTATTTCCAATATTATGGAAGAGGATTCTGTAATCGAACAGATATTCGATATTAAGGAGAGAAGTGCGGATATCTATGAACATTCCATAAGTACATGTACATTGGCTACGTTGGTAGCATTAAAAATGAAACTTTCCAGAGAAAGAGTTTATAATATCGGTGTTGGCTGTCTTTTACATGATTTGGGATTGCGTTATATTGCAATAGATTTTGAAAATCAGGAATATGACTCATTGCCGGATAAATACAAGGAAGAATACCGCAAGCATCCGATTTACGGATATTCTGCCTTAAAGAATGAAAACTGGCTATCCAAGAGCAGTAAGGAAATCGTTCTTTGTCATCATGAGCAGTTGGATGGAAAAGGATATCCGCTTCATGCAAAGGAACTTTCCATGGAAGTAAAGATTGCGGCAGTGTGTGATTTCTTTGATGAACATATTTGTGGTATCGGTTGTCAGAGAATGAAAGTATACGAAGTGGTAGAATTTTTGAAAGCATCCAAGAATGCGGCTTTTGATGCAGGTGTAATTGACACGCTTTTGGATTTTACAGCGGTATATCCTTCCGGAAGTAAAGTCTATACAAACGAGAAAGAAACCGCTATTGTAATACGGCAGAATAAAGGATTCCCGGAAAGACCGGTATTACAGATTGTAGAAGACAAATCCGGTAATACCGTGGAAGACAATGTAATTAAGGATTTATTGGAATATAATAATGTATTCATAGAAAGTGTATTAAATTAGGAGGACCTATTATGATAGACATTAAATTTTTACGTGAAAATCCTGATGTAGTAAAGGAAAATATCAAAAAGAAATTTCAGGACAGTAAGCTCCCATTAGTGGATGAGGTAATTGAGCTTGATAAAAAAGCGAGAGAGACACAGATGGAAGCAGATAATCTGCGTTCTGAAAGAAATAAGATTTCCAAAGAAATCGGTGCTTTGATGGCACAGGGCAAAAAAGAAGAAGCAATGGCGAAGAAGGAACTTGTAGCACAGGGTGCAGCAAGACTTGCTGAGTTAGAGGCAGCAGAAGCAGAACTTCAGGAAAAGGTTACCAAGATTATGATGACCATTCCAAATATCATTGATCCTTCCGTTCCAATCGGAAAAGATGATTCCTGCAACGTGGAAATCCAGAAATACGGCGAACCGGTAGTTCCTGATTTTGAGATTCCGTATCATACAGAAATCATGGAGAAATTCAATGGTATTGATTTGGATGCGGCAAGACGTGTAGCCGGAAACGGATTTTATTATCTCATGGGTGATATTGCAAGATTACACTCTGCAGTTATCACATACGCAAGAGATTTTATGATTGACAGAGGTTTCACATACTGTATTCCGCCTTTCATGATCCGTAGTAATGTTGTTACGGGTGTTATGAGTTTTGCGGAAATGGAAGCCATGATGTATAAGATTGAAGGCGAAGACCTGTATCTTATCGGTACCAGCGAACATTCCATGATTGGTAAATTCATTGACCAGATTATTCCGGAAGAACAGTTACCACAGACTCTTACCAGTTATTCTCCTTGTTTCCGTAAAGAAAAGGGAGCACATGGTTTAGAGGAAAGAGGCGTTTACCGTATCCATCAGTTTGAAAAACAGGAAATGGTAGTTATCTGTAAGCCGGAAGATTCTATGATCTGGTATGATAAATTATGGCAGAACACCGTTGATTTATTCCGTTCACTGGACATTCCGGTACGTACATTGGAATGCTGCTCCGGTGATTTGGCGGATTTGAAGGTTAAATCCTGTGACGTAGAAGCATGGTCTCCAAGACAGCAGAAATACTTCGAAGTAGGAAGCTGCTCTAATTTGGGAGATGCACAGGCAAGAAGATTAAAAATCCGTGTAAATGGAGAAAATGGTAAATATCTTGCGCATACATTGAACAATACCGTTGTTGCACCTCCTAGAATGTTAATTGCATTTTTAGAGAACAATTTGCAGGCAGACGGTACCGTTAAGATTCCAAAAGCATTACAGCCATATATGGGCGGTATGGAAGTAATTAAGTAGATTATTCATTTGAGAGTACCGGATTATATCCGGAATTGCTTAGAATATCAGGAGGAGAGTATACTTGCATAAATATCTGCGCGCCATTGGCTTTTCTTCGATTAAGAACAGAAAAGAATATGAGAATTTAATCCGGCTTTGCGTGCAGGATGCCACGAAGCGAGAGTATACAACCAAAGATCTTTCGTTAGAGGAAGGAGGAACCATTGCCTCCGATGAAAGTATGACGGCTCTGTTTTACCGTGATTTTGCAAACGGATTAGGGTTAGCAGTTTGTGGGGAATATGATGAGAACAATCATTTTTCTTACGATTACTGCTTCCCCTATTTAAGGGGCAATGAGATATCTTCCTATGAAGATATTACCGTTGAGCGTCATATGGAAAAGGAATCCTATGCGGGAATTTGTGATGAAATTAAGGTCGGAGTGACATTAATTTTTTATCTGCAGAATATGATTCCATATATCAAGGCAAAAAATACCGGAACGCTTCCCATGAAAGGGACATCATTGATATTGTCAGGCTTATCCTGTCAGGGAAGTATCATGATGCCATTAAAAAAGGACAAGAAAGATATTCTAAAGACGCAAAAAGCAACCGTAAGCCGTAACGAGAGAATCCGCGCTGCCAGAAGAGGGGACGAAGAGGCAATCGAGAGTCTTACACTGGAAGATATGGATATGTATACATCCATTTCCAAAAAGATTTTCCAGAATGATATTTACACCATTGTGGATACCTGTTTTATGCCGTATGGTGTAGAATGTGATTTGTATTCCGTGCTTGGTGAAATACAGCAGGTGGAAGAAATCGAAAATACGTTGACCGGAGAAACGGTTGTTAAGATGCTTCTTTTATGCAACGAGCTTTCATTTGACATTTGTATTAACAAAAAAGATTTATACGGAGAACCGCAGGTTGGCCGGAGATTTAAAGGCGTTATTTGGCTGCAGGGATATATTAACTTCCCGGCAGAATAAATAAAAAGTCCTCGTAGCTCAGTTGGATAGAGCGTTCGCCTCCTAAGCGAAAGGTCGCACGTTCAAATCGTGTCGGGGACGTTAAAACTCTTGCATTTTATTATTTTTAGGAGTAAAATGTGAGAGTTGCTTTATACATAATAAATATCAAATCAGAGGATTTGGAAATTATAAGAAAAAAGTGAGGGAACAACAACATGAAAACAAAAATGAACAAATGGAAGAATGCGGCCATTCCGGCATTATTGCTTCACTGTAGTATCGGTACAGTGTATTGCTGGTCAATTTTTTCTCAGGAAATCGCAGATTACATCGGATTTTCTAAAGGTGCAACCGAATGGGCATTTAGTTTCGCAATTTTCTTCCTTGGTATGTCAGCAGCATTCCTTGGTAACGTTGTAGAAAAAGATATTCATAAATCTTCTTTAATCGCTACGATCTGCTTTTCAGTAGGTATGGCAGGAACCGGTTTATTCATCTGGTTAGGCGGAAAGAATCCGGGAAGTCTCCTTTCATTAATCGGTATCTATATTTGCTACGGTTTTATCATGGGTATCGGACTTGGAACAGGTTACTTATCACCGGTTAAGACATTAATGCTTTGGTTCCAGGACAGAAAAGGTCTTGCAACAGGTCTTGCAGTAGCAGGTTTTGGTGCTGCAAAAGCGATTGCCAGCCCTATCATGCAGTCTTTACTTGAGAACTTAGGCGATGGCGGAATCTACAAGATGTTCTGGATTCTTGCATGTGTATACTTTGTAATGATGTTTGTAGGACACTTACTTCTTCATAAACCGGCTGATTGGGTTGAACCACAGACAAAAGAAAAAGGACAGGGTATCTGGGCGACGATTAAAACAAGACCTATTTCCAACTACATTGGTATCTGGTTAATGTTCTACATCAACATTACATGTGGTCTTGCATTAATTTCCCAGGAAAAGATGATTGTAAAATGTATCGGTCTTGCCGGTGCGGTAGGTATTATTTCAACAATTTCTGCTATCTTTAATGCAGGCGGACGTTTAGGATTCTCTGCATGGGCAGATACTATGAAGGACAGAAATACCATTTACAAATTAATCTTTGTATTATCCATCGTATTTACAGGAATCGTTCTTCTTACAAACGGTATTAAGAATGGTAGCGGTAATGTATTATTAACAATCTTTGTATTGGCATTGATTTTCATTGTAAATGCCGGATACGGCGGAGGATTCTCCAATGTACCGACACTGCTTTCCGACCATTACGGAATGGCAAGTATCAGTGCACTCCACGGTATTACACTTTCCGCATGGGCATTTGCAGGTTTAACAGGTAACCAGATGGCATCTTGGATTGTAAGCCACTTTGGAACAGCTGTAGATGACGGACATGGTAATATGATTAATCCTGTAGGATATCAGACAGTACTTTATGTAACATTGGCATTGTACATCGTTGCTTTACTTATCAGCGTATTCTTAGTAAGACCTAATAAGGAAAAAGAAGCATAGTTTTTAATAAGGCCTGGTCATAGAAATATGGCCAGGCTTTGAGGTTATTATGAATTATATCATTTTTGACCTTGAATGGAATCAGAGTTCGCATCCGGACCATGCATCACGTGTGGATAAAGATGGGAAGCCGCTTCCGTTTGAGATAGTAGAAATCGGTGCAGTCAAATTAAATGAAAACCGCGACATGGTAAGTGAGTTTTCCGAACTGGTAAAACCACAGATTTATCATGAGATGCACTATATCACCAGTAAGCTTATTCATTTACAGATGGAGCAGCTTGAAAAAGGAAAACCGTTTGTAGAAGTAATGGAGAAGTTTTTGGAATGGTGTGGTGAGGATTGCATGTTCTGTACATGGGGTCCGCTTGATTTATTGGAACTGCAGAGAAATATGGAATATTACGGAATGGAGCCGTTGTCGGACAGACCGGTAAAATATCTGGATATCCAAAAATTATTCAGTATTGCATATGAAGATAAAAAGAGCAGACGTTCATTGGAATATGCGATTGATATGTTGGGAATACACAAGGATATTCCGTTCCACAGAGCCTTTAGCGACGCGTATTATACGGCGCAGGTCTTTGATATGATAGAAGACCCGGATGTACTTGAAAAAGTGTCTTTTGATACATTTGTAATTCCGGATTGTAAAGAAAAAGAAATATACATTAAGTTTTCGGACTATGATAAATACATTTCCCGTACTTTCCCGGATAAGGCAAAAATGTTTGCCGATAAGGATGTAACGGATGTAAAGTGTTTCCGATGCGGAAAATCACTTAAGAATAAAATGAAGTGGTTTTCACCAAACGGCAAGCATTACCACAATGTGGCGCATTGCTTCCGTCACGGATATACAAAGAGTAAGCTTCGTATCCGTAAAGCAGAACATGGCGGAACCTACGCCGTAAAAACAAGCAAATGGGTCTCTTCGGAAGACGCCAAACAAATCAAAGAAAAAGCAAAAGCGCTGAAAGAATCGTAAACAGATATAAAGTAAAAAAGCCGTCCTATGTATGTGTAATTTGTGAGCCTTAGGTCACGTCAGCCACAAATTATATATACATAGGACGGCTTTTGTATTTTAAAACGGTTTCATGTCTCTCCAGTCGAGGTCCTTGGTTGAGGAAGAACGGTGCATTTTCATGATACGGCTGCGGCGTCTGGATTTTCTGGAATTAACAAATGCAGAACGTATCAGGAATAGTAAGATTAATAATATAGCAAGAGCCATAACGGCAACAAGTACATTCTGTACATTGATATATATGGTATCGTCTTCCTGTATGGGAGCTTCCACAATCTGAGGCGTGGTACCAAAATCAAAGGTAACCTGGGTCTCACGCACAGGGACCAAGGATGCCGCACCAACCGGAATATTATGGAAGGTGTAGTTAATCCGTGCAATTTCGTCTTCGTTAAGATTATCATATGTCAGGGAGGAATTCACCTCCGCAAAATCCACAGTGTCCGGAATAACAATATACGCATCCGGATCCATTTGCAGGATTGGTTTATTACTTCCAAAAAAGGTGGTATCCGTTGAAAAGAAACCGGAAGTATCAATGGAGTAATTGGTATCATTTTCTGCAACGGATGCGGCGTAGAAGTTATCAAATCCATAGTTGAACAATTCAATGGTATCGGTAAACTGTCCCGGAGTCTCTTCTTTTAAGATAACACAGACCAATTTCAGACCATCTTTCTGCGCACAGGAAACCAAAGTCTGTCTGGCGTCATCTGTATAACCGGTCTTGGTTCCTACCAGATATTCGTATTCATATTCCTTGCCGGGAAGCAATTTACTCTTTGCCCAGACAATCATATCCTCTCTTGGCTGGGTAGAAGTCTGTGGCACATGATAACTGGTAGTACAGGACATTTTGGCAAGCATTTCATTGGAAAAGAAAGCCTGTGCAATCAACGCCATATCATGCGCGGAAGTATAGTGATTCTCATCATGGATTCCGTTTGGTGTAATGAAGTTGGAATCCGTACAGCCAAGTTCTTTGGCTTTTTGATTCATCAGATCCGAAAAATCTTCCACATTACCGGGACCGCATATATGCTCCGCCATGGCATATGCCACTTCATTGGCTGAACCGACAAGCAGACCATAGAGACATTGCTCCATGGTAATGGAATCGCCGGCATTAATGCCCATATTGGCATCTTCTCGCCAATTGATGCTGTGGATGGCTTCGGAAGAAAAGGTTACCATTTCGTTCATGTCGCATTTTTCAGCAACAATAAGGGCCGTCAAAATTTTAGTGATACTTGCCGGATAAAGCTTGGCGTGGATATTTTTGGAATACAAAACAGTACCGGAATTGACCTCCATGAGAATAGCAGCCTCCGCTCCAATCTCAGGCCCTGCCGGCCATTGGGCAATCTGATTGGATTCTACGGGAAGTTTTTTGCGTTCTTCTGCTTCTGCTTTGTAATCTCTGGCGGCAAATGCCGATACTGAAATATTGGAAAACAGTAATACACCGCAAAGGGTGTATAAACATATTCTTTTAATTGAGAAAGAAGGAAAAAATCTCATATATCTTTATAAAAAGCCTTTCTTGCGATTTCTTCCTAAGTATATCACATTTTAAAAATAAATGCTTTCTAATTTAGCGCAAAGGGTGTAAAATACAATCGTTGTAATTTGGAAAAAGTAAGGAATGGTAAGATGAGATTACGAAATATTACAGGTGCGGATACCTATATTGAAAACAGTGAATATGTAGTTCAGGACTTCAAAGGACAAAAAGGAAACTGGAAGGAAATTTTTAACAATGACAATCCCATCCACATTGAAGTAGGAATGGGAAAGGGAAGATTTTTAATGGACCTGGCAGCATTGAACCCACAGATTAACTATGTGGGAATTGAGATGTATTCCAGCGTACTGCTTCGTGCCGTGCAGAAGATGGAAGAGAATCCGCTTGCCAATTTACGTTTTATCCGTATGGACGCAAGAGAAATTGAAGAAACATTTGCAAAAGATGAAGTAGATAAGATTTATCTGAATTTCTCCGATCCGTGGCCAAAGGACAGACATGCCAAGAGAAGACTTCCGTCAAGACAGTTTTTGGCGCGTTTTGATAAGATTTTAGTAGCAGACGGCAATCTGGAATTTAAGACAGACAACCGCGATTTATTTGATTTTGCGGTAGAAGAGGTGGAGCCTGCCGGATGGAAGATAGATGCCATTACCTACGACCTTCATAATGATGAAGTTATGGTACAGGGCAATATTATGACGGAGTACGAGGAGCGTTTTTCTTCCAAAGGAAATCCGATTTACAAATATATTATTTCACGTTAAAAAACCGGGCAAAATGCCCGGTTTTAATTGTATAGTAAGTTATTAACGCATAAAGAAACGGAGGGTACGATATTTTTTGTCATCGTAAGGCCCGTAGCGGAAAGGCATATCAAGCAGACCACTTATATGGATTGCTTTTTTGTGGGAAAAGGTATCAAAGCTGTATTTACCATGGTATCTTCCCATTCCGCAGGTACCGACTCCGCCAAATGGCAGGTGTTCATTTGCTACCTGCATAACCGTGTCATTGATACAACCGCCGCCAAAGGAAAGCGTGGACAAGATCTTCTTTTGAAAAGCCTTGCTATTTCCAAAGATATAACAAGCCAGTGGCTTTTGCCTCTGCTTAATGGTATCCAAAACCGTATCCAGATTGTCATAAGCAATAATCGGAAGAACCGGTCCAAAGATTTCGCTTTTCATAATATCATCATCAAAGGTGGCGTCCGTAAAAAAGGCAGGTTCGACTTTAAACGTTTTATCATCGCATTTGCCGCCAATAACAGAGGCTGTTTTTTCAATGGCGTTACGAAGGCGGATAAAATGATGAAGGTTTATAATATGGGGATAATCCTCATTGGAAAGGGCATCCGGCATAAATTGTTGTGTATAGTATTGCAGATAAGAGACAAAGGTATCCTTCTTATCAGCGGGAACCACAACATAATCCGGAGCAACACAGGTCTGACCCGCATTTAACAATTTACCCCAGGCGATACGTTTTGCGGCACGTTTTAAGTTGGCACTTTTATCAATAATACACGGGTTCTTGCCGCCAAGTTCCAAGGTGACCGGAGTCAGATTCTCGCCGGCGTAACGCATTACGATTCGTCCGACACGTTCACTTCCGGTAAAGAAGATATAATCGTATTTACAACTTAGTATCTCATTATAATCACAACTGCTGTCCGCAGCATAAATATAGGAAGATGAAAAAGTATTGTTAATAATAGTTGAAATAACAGCGCTCGTATGGGAACTGTTACGGGATGTTTTTAATACAACGCAGTTTCCGGCTGCAATAGCACCGATTAACGGAGACATACTTAAGAAAAACGGATAGTTCCATGGAGCCAGGATAAGTGCAACACCATAGGGCTCACTAAGAACCCGGCTTTTGGCCGGAAAATGGGTTAACGGAGTTTTATGACGAACCGGTTTGGCCCATTTGTGAAGGTTTGAAATAGCCATCTTAAGCGCATGAGTAACAAGGCCGACTTCGGTCATATAGGATTCCTGTTCGGATTTACCAAGGTCGGCATGAAGGGCATTAAAAATAGCAGACTTATTTTCTTCGATTGCGCCCAGTAATTTTATCAAAGATTCACGACGGAACGACAGAGCTTTTGTTGTATCCGTGTCAAAAAAAGTATGCTGGGATAAAACAACAGATTCGATTGTCATAACGGTCTCCTTTTTCATTTATTAATTTAATCCTGACCGAAAGTAGGGCAAAAGTCAAGAAAAATCCGTCGCTTATGTGGACAATCCATTATTATTTATAGTGCAATGTGAGCAAATATTGTTTATAATAAAAGAAGATGTGTTAGGATTGGAAGGACAATAGTTTATGAAAATATATTTGGTCCGTCACGGGGAAACCGAATGGAACAAAGAATACCGGCTGCAGGGGCAGGCAGATACCCGGTTAAATGATTACGGAAGAGAACTGGCACAAATAACCGCGGAGGCATTAAAGGATATACCCTTTGACGTGATATACCATTCACCGCTTAACCGGGCAGAGGAAACTGCGGTCATTTTAAAGGGAAGCCGTACGATAGATATTATTGCGGATGAGCGGATAAAGGAGATGAGCTTCGGAACCGCTGAGGA
>JAZMZZ010000218.1:0-2094 GCA_045586245.1 Lachnospiraceae bacterium
AATGATTCACGGTATACACTGTAGTCGCATCAAAAATCAATTGTATAAACGAGCATATTAAAAGTGCTGAAAAACGTTTGGAAGATCCCGTTTTCTTCCCTCCGGAAGTAAAATACAAGACTCCTATAAAGAGAATTATTACGGCACATGCTAATTGTGTCTTATACATGCAAATCCCTACTTTCCGATAATATCTTCGATTCTCTCAAGCAACATCTGTGAATCCACCGGCTTTAAAATGTAACCTGCCGGTTGCAGGGCCAATAACTCTATTACTATTTCGCGGGTATCCATACTTGTCAGAAAAACAACCGGAATATCTGCATATTCTTCCTGTTCCCTAATCTTTAAAAGAACCTGCTTGCCATTCATCTCCGGCATCTCATAGTCCAGCAAAATCAAATCGGGCATCTTTTTCCCGATGGAAATAAATGCATGCACTCCTGAAGGTGCAACTGCCACCGAATAGTCCTGCTCCAAAATACCTTTGATATTACGCAGCACCATGGCATTGTCATCCACAACCAGAATATGCGCCTGCTCACTTTTCTTAGCGTCTGCCGCATCATCTTCGTCTGCATTTTCCCCCAAGACTACCGCACGGCATTTTGCCAGAATATTACGTCCCGTGACCGGACGAAGTATCTTGTGGAACTGCTTTGTCTCATAAAATTGCTCATATGTGGCACTTTCCGACTCCGTGCTAATCGTCACTACCGGCAAGGCCGTTCCGTACTCAGTCAAAGTCGTGAACCACTCCGTGTAGTCCACCGTCTTACCAACCATGCTGACCACAACCAATGAAATCTCTGCCATATCCGGTTCCCCAAATGTATCCGGTTCTCCCATCAGTCGCGTCACCTCAAATCTCCAGTTCAGCAACTGATACAATTCATTATTTATTTTGTTCTCTTCTCCGACAAAAATAATATTACGTCTCATTGCTATCCCCACCTCCGGATAATCGTATATGTTGATTATATCACTTTTCAATCAAATCCTCTACTGTACAGCCCAAAGCCTTCGCAAGACAATAAATCGTATCCACACTTGCTTTATTTATATTCTTATTGCGCTGTTCATACATCTGAATGGAACGTAAGCTTACTCCGGACATCTCTGCCAATTCTGCCTGCGTACATCCATATATGGAACGTATACGCTTTAAATTGGTCTCCGGAAACCGTTCCTTCACCCGTGCGTCCACAATATCAACAAATTTACTTATATCTGCTTCATGAAGCGGATAATACATCCTCTGAAGTTCTTCAAAAGAAACAGCCTCAAAAATCTCACTGTATTTTCTGCCCGAAAACCATTGATAATAAGCAACTGCCCATCCAATCCAATATTCCGGCGAACGTTCAAAATGCTCATGAAGTTCTATTCGAAGTTCCATTCCCTTTGTCTCAACAACAATGTCACGGGCAGTCTCTATGCCGCTCTTTCCCATAATATAAGAAGGCTCTCCATTCTCCATGCGCCTACTCACTTGGCTTACTGTAAATAATTTTACAAAATCAGGCCCCGGAATACCGCAGACATTCACTGCATAATCAAAGGCATCGCCAAGTACTGCCTGTGCTTTACTTAAATATATTTCTTGGTATGCGTGGATCATCGTTTTTAATGCCTCCTCTCATAATATCCCGAATATACAAACCATCATCGTCTTCCTCAAGCATTTTGAAGTAAATTTGATTTGCTTCATCATTTCTTGCTTTACGCAAAACATAATATTTGTCTTTTTCTGCTACATCAAAACCTTCGTACTGCAACTTAGAAAAAGCATACTTCGACTTTACAACTATCTGCTCTCCCAATTTCCCCAACTGCATAGCCTGTGCAAGCTGCTCCACAGAAATTCCGTTATTCAGAAAAGATTCCGCATAGTCAAAATAAGAATCATCTGCCCGATAACCTATAATCAGATCATACGCATTTACATTAATGCTAAAATTATCAATTAAATACTGTTTCGCCTTCCTTGCGATAGGCGTCTTAATCGAAAACAAACGATGTTCCACCAATACGGCAATCCAGTTAAGAATGGTATACTCATGACTGTTTAAATTCAAAACATTCAAATACTCT
>JAZMZZ010000219.1:0-31290 GCA_045586245.1 Lachnospiraceae bacterium
TAGCAAAGGTATATAATATCAGCCGCACGGGAAGTTTGGAGTTATTTAGAACCGGCAGAGTATTTGTAAACGGTAAGTTGATGGAGAATAACTCTTATCTGTTAAAAGAAGGCGATGCGGTTACGGTAAGAGGTTTTGGCAAATTTACATATGTCAGGGAAGTCAATGTTACGAAGAAAGATAAAGTAAGAATATTGATTGAAAAATACGAATAAGCAGTTCTATTAAAAAACGTGAGCGATAAATGTCGCTCACGTTTTTCTTAACAGAACTATTTATTTCTCATCCCAATACAACTCATCGCTTTCGATTACTTCAGAAGTAAATTTCGTACTGTCTTTTTTCTTATAATGTTCGGTAGCTTTAAATACATACTTGGCACCGAGATAGAGTAACGGAATATTGGCAAATACAATCAGGATATTGCCAAGATCAGAGATTGCCCAAAGGTTACCAAGTTCGAGTCCTGCGATAGAGCAGAGAATACCAAAACCGGCAATTACGATACCAAAAACACGGATGGCATTGATAAAACTCTTTTTGGTACTGATTCTGTTAGCTGCAATTTCTGAGAAACTGATCATACCAACCAGACAGGTAAAGGCAAACAAACAGAAGCAGAAAGTAATAACAAAAGCAACAAGCGGCTGTAAACCGGCAATTGGGGTCAGATTTTTTGCGGATGCAAGGAACTTAGGCAGTCGGTCAAGTGCCATAAAAGCTTCGGCATCAGTACCGTTCCATAAATGCGCCATAACGACAACAAATCCGGTCAAAGTACAGATTACAATCGTATCAAGGAATACACCGATGGACTGTACAAGTCCCTGTTCACACGGGTGCTCGGTACTTGCGGCTGCGGCTGCCATGGTGATGGTACCCTGGCCGGCTTCGTTAGACATAAGACCACGTTTGACGCCCTGCGCAAGTACGGTACCGAAGGCACCGCCAAATATAGCTTCCGGTGAGAAAGCACCGCCGAATACAGCAGAAAAGAAATACGGAATCTCACCTAAATTGCAAAGAATCAAAAGAAATACCAATACAATATAGACAACGGCCATAATCGGCACAACTTTATCGGTTACTTTGGTTACTTTTTTGATGCCGCCAAAGGCGATATAAGCGGTTAATATTAATAACAGTACGGCAACAATGTAATAGAATGCAGAATCGCTTGCCATAGAGGTACCGGCAACAATATCTGCCATCTGTCCGATGGAAGATACAACATTAAATCCCTGTGCAGGAAGACAGCACATCGCATAGATTATGTACATAACAGAGAGAGCAACACCTGCCGCTACGCTGCCGCCAAGAAGGCGTTTGGCATAAAACGGAAGACCGCCGACAAACTCGTCGTCTTTTTTCTCTTTAAAAATCTGTGATAATACGGCTTCTAAGTAGGCAGTAGCCATACCGAAGAATGCGGATATCCACATCCAGAATAAAGCACCCGGGCCGCCGACTGCAATGGCACCGGTTACACCTAAGATATTACCGGGGCCAACACGCATTGCCGAACTTAAGAAGAAGGAGGCAAGGGATGAAATACCGGTTTCTTCGGATTTTTTATGGGCAAGAATCTGTACACCCTTTTTAAAATGGGTTACCTGCATAAAACCGATGCGGAACGAAAAATAAATTCCGGAACCGACAAGCAGGATAATGGCAAGTGAAAAATTACCGAGTACCGGAATGTTTGAGTACCAGGACATATTCGTTGGGAAGTCCCAGAAAAAGTCCGATACGGGTGTTACAAAATCAAAAAAACTGTTAATGGCGTTGAAAATCTGTTCCATAAGACCTCCTTAGGTGTTTCATCTGTATAGAATTATAATACCTCTCATAGGGTGTTTTTGCAAATAGTAACATAACAAGAAAACAGTTGAGAATATTGGAAATATGGATTATCATTGAACGGTAGAAATTGGTACTTTTTTGAAAGAAAAATTATTTTATAACGAGGGGAAAAATGAATTTACAAGAGGTAAAATACGATGCATTTATCAGCTACAGACATTGTGAATTGGACCAGTTTGTAGCAACGACATTACATAAAGAACTGGAAGCATTCAGGCTTCCAAAGGCAATTGCCAAACAGTTAAAAGCCAAGGGAATTACCAAAAAGAAGATAGAAAGAGTATTCCGTGACAGGGATGAATTGCCGATTACCAATAATCTGGCTGACCCGATTACGAATGCTTTACAGAATTCCGAGTTTTTATTGGTTATTTGTTCACCGAGACTTAGGGAATCCTTGTGGTGTCGCAAAGAGATTGAGACATTTATTAAGATGCACGGCAGGGAGCATATTTTTGCCGTGTTGATAGAAGGAGAACCGGCGGATTCATTTCCGGAAGAACTTTTATATATTGACAAGATAGTTGTTGATGAAAACGGTAATGAGCATGTTGAGAAGGTACCG
This sequence comes from Lachnospiraceae bacterium, assembly GCA_045586245.1. Lineage (GTDB taxonomy): Bacteria > Bacillota > Clostridia > Lachnospirales > Lachnospiraceae > RGIG8767. The sequence goes on from JAZMZZ010000219.1 coordinate 2,429, forward strand.
ATAGAACCGCTTGCTGCTGATGTGCGTGGTAAGAATAAAAAAGAAATCCGCAAAAAGATAAAAGAAGAGGTACTGCGTCTGGCAGCGCCTATGTTTGATTGCAGTTATGATGACTTAAAACAACGTCACAGGGAACGTGCCATCCGCAGAATCATAGCAATTGCAGGAAGCATTTCGGCTGTGTTTGCGGCTTTTGGTATTGTCAGTTCCGTATTGGCTTATCGGATTAATGAACAGTCCATTCAGATTAAGGAACAGTCCGTGCAGATAAAAGAGCAGTCGGACAGAATTAACGAGCAGTATCAGGAGGCTTTGCGTACCAATGCAAAACAAATGGCAGAGGATGCTTTTGATTTGATAGAACGCGGAGATTTGGATGCGGCAAAAGAGACCGCATATCAGGCACTCTCAGGTGAAATGCCGTATACTGCAGAAGCAGAATATGCACTTTCATCGGCATTGCAGGTATACCGTAACGGTTCCCAGATTGCACCGACGAGATTACTTAAACAGGACAGTCAGGTTAATTTTTGTAAAACGTCTCCGGACATGTCGAAATTAATGGTGGTTGATATTTTCGGAACAATCCGTGTGTACGAACCGTTAACGGGAGAAGAGTTGTACAGCGTTAATTATGACAATGCCTATTTATCAGATGATGAAGCAGGATTTATCAGTGATACTAGCATTGTGTATACTACGGATACCGGATTTGCTGTTTATGATTTGGAAACGAAAACAGAGCGGAAAGTGGATACCGGAAGAATTACATTATTCAGAACCGATAAAAACGGCAAATATCTTCTTACTGAGCGGTATGACGAATTAAATGTATATGATGTGGAAACTCTTGCATCCGTTTTTTCACTCGAGAGTGAGAAGGGTGTTTCGATTACCTATAAGGGAAGGTTTGCACGCGGAGACCGTGAAATGGTAGTTTCTGCCTACACAAAGGATGACAAGGGCGGTGTCTATATTGTTGATTTAGAGACACAGGAAGTAACCGACTATTTGACAGACAGTGAAAGAATTACTTCTATATGGGCAGAAGATGAATATGTATACCTGACGGCTTATTCAGGATATGAAGTGACAACCGGAACCGTTTATTGTTTGCGGACGGATGGAACTTTGGTATGGGAATATGTCTATGAAGACGGAATGCCGGATGATATTATGACATTTGGTACAGATGGGGATGATAAGATAGCTTTCGTTGTATACAGCCGCATGGTTATTTTGGATAAAGGAACCGGCGAATTTATATGTGAAACGGACTGCGGACGGGATATCGTGAATTATGCAAGTTATACGGATTCCGATACGCTTTCTTATATGACAAGAGGCGGGGAATTCCATTATTATATGACCGATTCGAATGAGGATATGGTTATAGAGGGTAAATTTATTACCAATTCCGATAATTTGCAGGAGTTTATTTACGGAAAAGGATATTATGCATCATCAACCTACAGTGACAATGCCGTGGCGGTTTATGAGACGATTACGGGAGTGGGAGTGGCAGAATTAACCGATGTTATTGAAAGTCCTCTTTATACCCGGATGAGTCCGGATGAAAAGTATCTGGTAACGCATATTTTTGACTCCAATTATCAGATGGTTGTCATTGTGGATATGGAAAAGAAAGAAGTGGTACATGAAATTTCCACCGGTTCCTTTGTAAATGATATTGCAGTGACGGATGACGGAAAGGTAATGGTTTTGCATAATAAATCCGTGCAGGGATATGATTTGGTAAGTGGAGAACTTCTTTTTGAACGGGAAACGGATACTTATAATGAATTCTTTTTGCAGAATGGAAAAGTATATGTTGCCGGTATGATTCCGGGCTTCTGTATGTGCGATTCCCAAACGGGGGAAGTCCTGATTTCCATGGAAGACAATCATCTGTTACAGGATGGCATGCTTGTCAGTGACATAGAAGAAAATGGAGAATGGTATGCATATTCTTCAGAGGAAGAAAAGTCACTTGTACTCGGAACATTTGAAAAAGGCGATATCCGTACACTGGATGTCAATATTAATGCCATTGAGCAGATTAATCTTGCCATGCAGGAGAAGGTTGTATATTTGACCTATCTGGATGAAAGTGTAGAAGTGTATGATATTAATACAGGAGAGTTCGTACGCAAATACAATAATGTGTATGGAGGAGTTGAGGATATTGAAGAATTGGAAAACGGCAATACCCTATTGATAACGACCGGCGGTGCATACATGTTAAATGCGGATAAAGAAGTGACGGCATATATTCAGGGATATGAGTGCTATCTTGAAAATACGGACAGTTTTATTTTGTCAAAGTTTTCTATCTTGTATGATGTACCATGTTATGATACACAAGAGTTGCTTTCCATGCTTTAGATTATGGAATAAGTAAAACGATTAATCTAGAAAAACACGGGATTTGAAGTAGACTTTCTCCGATTGTATCGTCATTTATTCAATGCTAAAATGACATAAAATAAACCATTTATGGGTTTCAGAGGGAGAGAAATATGAAAAGAATTATGACATTTCTTTTTGCAGTGCTTTTTTTGATGGGCAGTATTTCGTTGCCATCCATGGAAGTACAGGCAGCAGGGGTAGAGAAAGTTTATACCTTTAATGATGTTGCAGTAGCAACGGAATGGGGGGTAGTATCCGAAGTTTCATCAGACGGAGTTTTGGATATTACATTTGACGGACAGTATCAATCTCAATTTTATAATATTCCAAGTGAGATTAACCCGTCTACCATCAGCAAAGTTACTTTCAATGTGACAGAAGGAAGTGCGGCTGATTTGGCATTTAAACTTCATACGCAGGCGGATTTTGATTCTACGAATAAAGAGGGGACACCGGTTTCTTACGGTAATCCTGAGATTATACCGAGTGCCGGTAAAGATGTTGTTTATTTTTCCATTATGTCTTTAAATAGCGGAAGTACATCCGTAAAGATTTCAGATATCACTTTTTCATTGACAGAGGATGTTAGTGATGAGCAGATAGCATTTACCGTGGAAGAAAATGATGAATACGGTGAGAATGTAATTATCAACGGTAATTTTGAAACCGATGATTTTTCATCATGGGCAGTGGAACAGGGCGCAGCAAAGTTCAGTACGGCAGTAAGCGATACACCTATTTTTAATGATGTTACAACTTATGCGGCAATTACGGACAGAACATTGCCATCCGATTGTTTTGCACAGGATATCACGGATGTGGTACAGCCGGGACATACATATGAATACCGTTTTTATGCGATGCTTTCTGAAGATTATGAAGGAGCACCGGCTAACCAGAGACAGGTTGATTTTGCTCCTTATATCGTAAGCGGCGGAAGTTATTCATACCTGGGTTCTTATTCAGCAGAACTTACGGGTTCCTGCTCACAGCAGTTAACACCGGGTAAATGGACGGAATTTACCGGTAAGTTTAAAGTGGCTTCCTCAGGAAGTATTGATCAGGTAGTTATCCGTTTGCTTGAGCAGGGTACGGATTACGGCGCAGGTATCTGTGTACTTGGTGATTACTATGTAACAGGCGTATCATTACGTGATATGAATCTTGCGACCGGTTCTATTGAGAAGAATATTCCGAATTTAAAAGATACCTTTGTGGCAGATTTTGATGAAAATGAAATTGCCGGTGTTTCCATTGTTGGTTCCGAATTAAACGACAAGGTATTAATGGAACTTGTGACAAAACATTTTAATGCAGTTACACTTGGCAATGAATTAAAGCCGGATTCCATGTTTGGCTATAGCAACGGTGCATGTCCGGGAACTACTACCGATACATTAAACGGGGAAGAAATTGTAGTACCGGAATTGAATTATTCCCGTGCGGAACAGATTTTAGACTATATTGTGGAATGGAATGCAAATAATCCGGATGATCAGATTAAAGTTAGGGGCCATGTGCTTGTATGGCATTCCCAGACTCCGGAATGGTTCTTCCATGAAGATTATGATAAGACCAAAGATTATGTTTCTTCCGAAGAGATGAATAAGCGTCTTGAGTGGTATATTAAATCCGTTCTTACTCATTTTACGGGTGAAGACAGTAAGTATAAGGATTTATTCTATGGCTGGGATGTTGTAAACGAAGCAGTCAGTGACAGTACCGGAACATATCGTAGTGATGTGGAAAACGGCAGTGATAGTTTGACCGATGATACACATGGTACAAAATCCAGTTGGTGGAAAGTATACCAGAGTAATGAATTTATTATTAATGCGTTCCGCTATGCAAACAAATATGCTCCGGCGGATGTAGAATTATACTACAATGATTACAACGATTCCACACCATCCAAAGTCGGTCCTATCTGTGAATTATTAAATGCAGTTAAGAGTGCAGAAGGAACCAGAATCGATGGTATGGGTATGCAGGGTCATTATGATTTGAGTTCTCCGACCATTGAGCAGTTTGAGGAAGCAGCTCGTGCATATGCGGCAATTGTAGGAAAAGTCCAGTTAACAGAGCTTGATATTAAGGCAAGTACGGACTTTGACGGCACGGAATTAACGATGGGTACGGAATATACCAAACAGGCATACCGTTACAAAGAAATTTATGAAAGCATGAAGAAACTTCAGGCAGAAGGGGTTGATTTTGACGGTATTACAGTTTGGGGTGTAATCGACCCGAATTCCTGGTTACAGGGAAATGCAGGTGTCGGTGGCGGCGCAGACGGATTGCATATCCAGTGTCCGCTTCTGTTTGATGGTGCATACAAGGCTAAGCCGGCATTCTGGGCATTTGTTGACCCAAGTAAATTAGAGCCGTTAACAAAGAACATTACCATGTGTTTAAGTGATAAGGATGCGTTTGATGGCAATCTTACTTATACTTTTGGCAATGATAATTTGGAAGTGGAATATACACCTATCTGGAGAACGGATGAAATCCAGGTATTGGTGAATGTACAGGATGCATCAGAAGATGCAGATGATGCGGTAACAATTTATATCGATAAATACAATAGTAAAGCAACCGGAGTTACACCAAAATCCGTTACTGTTTTAAGAAGTGAGGGAACGGCAGTTGAAGGAGGATATCAGGTAATTATTTCCATTCCGATGGAAGAACTTGAGATTTCCAAAGTCATCGGTTTTGATATGGTTGTTACAAACGGAGCAGAGAAATTGGCATTTAATGACACAACGCTTAGTGTAGATAATAGTACTAAGTATTATGCAGAGGCGATGTTAAAGCCATTTATCTCTATTCCGAAGGGAAAAGTTACGGTAGACGGAGAAAAAGAAGAAGCATGGAACGGTGCTGTAAATGTACCGCTTACCATCAATTTAGGTGCTGAAGCATCTGCAAGTGCCGACCTTTTATGGGATGAAGAGAACCTGTATGTTTACTTTAATGTTGAAGATGCAGCGTTAAACAAGGATAATGCAGAGGTTCATCAGCAGGATTCCATTGAAGTATTCATTGATGAATTGAATTCCAAGAGCAGTGCTTACGGTCCTGAACATAAGCAGTACCGTGTGAACTATGAAAATGCACTTTCATTCAACGGCGAGAAATGTCTGGAAGAAAATATGACTTCTGCAGTTAAGACAACTGAGACGGGATATGTAGTAGAGGCGGCCTTTAAGTGGACAGAAATCACTCCGATGGAAGATATGCGAATTGGTCTGGAATTACAGATTAATGATGCATCGGATGCAGGAGTACGTATCGGTACATTAAGCTGGTATGATGAAAGCGGACAGGGCTGGAGCAATCCGGGTGTATATGGTACCGCTGAACTTGCAGGTGAGGCTGTTGTAAGTGCATCAACACCGGAGGCAGAAACAGTTGTTGATGATGCCAATGAGGATGACGGTGTTGTTTCCGATTCAGCAGCGGCAGCTGTTGCAGTATTACTTCTTGGTGGTTCTTCAGCAGCAATCTTAGCACAGAAGAAGAAAAAAGCAGGAACAAAGAAGGAAGAATCCGAGAAAAAGGATGAAGTCAAAGAAGAACAGCCTGTAGAAGAAAAAACAGAAGAATAAATAAGTAATATTAAGCGGGGAACGGAATAGTTCCCCGCTGTTTTTGTATATACTATCCATTAAAAGGAAGTATAAGGAGAAGTGTGGAATGCATTTTTTAGAAATTGAAAAAGTAACCGGAAGAGAAATACTGGATTCCAGGGGGAATCCGACGGTAGAAGCAGAAGTGACATTAGCGGATGGGACAGTTGCAAGGGGATGTGCACCAAGCGGAGCTTCAACAGGAGAATTTGAAGCCTTGGAACTTCGTGATAAAGATAATGGAAGATACAATGGAAAAGGAGTATTAAGGGCAGTAGAGAATATTAATGTGGTAATAGCCGGGGCAATTACAGGTATGGATGCATCCGATATTTATGCAGTTGATTATGCGATGAACCGCGCAGACGGTACAAAGGATAAATCAAGATTGGGAGCCAATGCTATCTTGGCAGTATCCATCGCCTGTGCAAAGGCTGCGGCAAAATCACTTGGAATTCCATTGTATCGTTTCCTTGGAGGCGTCAATACAAACAGATTACCGGTGCCGATGATGAATATTTTAAATGGCGGTGCTCATGCGGCTAATACGGTAGATGTGCAGGAATTTATGATTATGCCGGTAGGAGCACAATCTTTTAAGGAGGCATTAAGGCAGTGTGCAGAGGTATTTCATGCCCTTGCGGCTTTGTTAAAGGAAAAAGGCCTTGCAACCAGTGTTGGTGATGAAGGCGGTTTTGCACCCGATTTAAAGAATGATGAAGAAGTTCTCCAATACATTTTAGAGGCAGTAAAAAGAGCAGGATATGAACCCGGTAAGGATTTTATGATTGCCATGGATGCCGCAGCAAGTGAATGGAAAGGCTCCTCAAAGGGAGAATATATTTTGCCGAAAGCAGGCACAAGATACACAACGGATGAATTGATTGCGCATTGGAAAGAACTCGTAGAAAAATATCCGATTATCTCTATAGAAGATGCACTCGATGAAGAGGACTGGGAAGGTTGGGAAAAACTGACCGCAGAACTTGGAGATAAGGTACAGCTTGTTGGTGATGATTTGTTCGTTACCAATACGGAACGTTTGCATAAAGGAATTAAACAAAAATGCGGTAACAGCATCTTAATCAAACCAAATCAGATTGGAACGGTATCAGAGACTTTAGAAGCCATCAAAATGGCGCATAAAGCGGGCTATACGGCTATTTCGTCACATCGATCGGGTGAGACGGCAGACACCACGATTGCAGACCTTGCTGTGGCACTTAATACAGGGCAGATTAAGACAGGTGCACCAAGCCGTTCAGAACGTGTGGAAAAATATAACCGTCTGCTTTGTATAGAAGAAGAACTGGGAGCAGGAGCGGTATATCCCGGTTGGGAAGCATTTCATGTAAAAAGAAAGACCTATTAGTAATGAACTGCATGAGTAAAAAAAGCGGCACATAAGTGCCGCTTTTTTTATCATGATAGAAATCATTTATTTATGATCGTATTGTTTTACTTCTACGGATTCTTTTTCAAAATCGATGAAAATCTGATACGCATAATTGTCATCGCTGGTATCCCAGATTTCTACATATTTAGGAGTAACCGCAATAATAATTTCGGTATCGGTATGAGAGTATTTGTTGTAGCTGCCCCACAAATGTTCTTCATAGAGATTTTCAAATTTGCGGTCGGGTTCTTCTACAACGAGACCTTTATTCTCGGCGATGCCTTCAATCTGGACACCGCTCCAGCAAAGAGCTACCTGAGGATTCATAAATAATTGCTGTGTTTTGCGGAAGTTCTTATCCGTTTTAAACCATACCTTGCCATCATAGAACAGACAACTCACATTGCGGACCATAACATAGTCATTGACGGAACTGGCAAGTGCCATGATTTTCCATTCACCAAGCTTTTCAAACATTATTTCTTTGGCCTGTTCAAAGGTCAAATTTTTATCAATACTGAATTTCATTCTATGTTCCTCCTTAGTCCTCTAACATTTTCTTTAATGGTATACTGATTTTTTTATATACGAGAATTGCAACTCCAGATGAAACAAATCGGGATATTACATTGAACGGAATAACCGAAAATGCTACAAATGTCGGTATGTTTTTAATCATAGGATTGGCAGCTGCACATATTTCGATAATACCGTCCCAGTTCATGCCGTAAAGTTTAATATAAGCCGGAAAGATTAGATAAATATTGGTAAATACCGCCATAATAATACTGATAACACTACCGATAACAAGGCCGGTAATCGCCCCTTTTTTAGTACGGTGTTTACGGTAATAAAGGATGGAAGGAAGTACATAACTTAAACTGAGTATCAGGTTCTGTATTTCCCCTGTAAACATGGAACTTGTTCCTTGAAATAAGAGTTTTAGTAACAATTTGATAATGATTATGTATACGGCTCCAAGAGGACCGAGTACATAGCCACCGATTAATTCCGGCAATGCGGATAAATCAAATTCCGCGAAAGGTGAAATAAGTGGTATCCCGAAGCTAAAAAACATCAGGACAAAAGCAATTGCGCCAAAAAGGCTTGCCACAGTCATGCGGCGAAGATTTGAGTGTTTCATAAATAAGACCTCCCGGTATTTTTTTAGGGATAAAAAAATCCCTAAGTCAAAAACAGGATGACTTGGGGAACCAAATATCGCGTATGCGCGACAATATTGGATAAAACATGCCTTGCGGCATTAGAACTACATACAAAAAGCGTAGTAGTTCAGAAATCGTCTTTTCCCATCCGGACTATACCGTCGGTACCGGAATCTCACCGGTTCAGCCTTTTATCAAGGATAAAAGGGTCATGGACTTTACCATCGGTCGGGATTTACACCCTACCCCAAAGACATTTCGTTTTTTACTCGATACCCAATATAATATAGACATGGTAATTTGTCAATGCTTTCATGTGAAAAAGTGATGACAACTAAACGTAAAATACCGCAAAAAATATTAGGGGTAGAAATTGAATGTATACTTGTGTTATATTAAAAAACGGTTATTTGTTGATTTTTCTTTGAAACTATAAGAGGAATGAAAATGTTACATATTTTGGAGCATGTTATACATCATGCTATAGAAGACAGTATAATGATTCTTCCGTTTTTGTTTGTCACCTATCTGGTGATGGAATATCTGGAAGAGAAGATGAATGCAAAAACAGTAGCGGTACTTCAGAAAACTGAGAAATCAGGTCCTGTATGGGGTGCAGTACTCGGCATGCTTCCACAGTGCGGATTTTCGGCATCGGCTTCCAATTTGTATGCGGGACGCATGATTACGGTGGGAACACTTCTTGCGGTATATTTATCGACCTCAGACGAGATGCTTCCAATGATGGTTGCGGCATCTGTAGAAATCTCATTTATCGTAAAAGTTGTTTTGTTAAAAGCCGCAATTGGTATGGTGGCCGGTATTCTTATTGATTTTATCTGGCAGACATTACTGCAGCATAAAAAAGGGGAGCCTGACATCCATCATTTTTGCGAGCATGAGCATTGTGAATGCGGACACGGAATCGTTAGACCCGCACTTAAGCATACACTCAGAATCTGGCTGTTTATTTTTCTGGTAACCATCGCACTTAATTTTGCAATTGAATTGGTTGGAACAGAAGCACTTTCGGATTTCATCCTGAATAAACCAATTATTGGAGAAATTCTTGCAGGTATCATCGGTTTAATACCAAATTGTGCCGCATCCGTAGTAATCACACAGTTATTCCTTGACGGACTCATCCCGTTTGGAACCATGATGGCAGGCCTGCTTGTCGGCGCCGGCGTCGGTGCCCTCATCCTCCTTCGTGTCAATGAAGATAAGAAAGATACATTTAAGATAATAGGTCTTCTATATAGTATCGGTGTAATCTCTGGTATGCTTATTAATTTGTTTATATAGGGAAAATGATTGGAATATAGGCAATAAAAGATTTCTATCGTTGTATGATTCTGTGAGAAAATTTTAATTAAGCGAATGAATAAGTTAATAAAGGGACTGCTGATTATGTTCTATGCAGAGCCTTTGAAAAACGTCAGTGCTTGGCGAGGTTTTTTCGAGCCTGGCATCTGTTACGTTTTTCATTGAGTGAGAGCGTGCTCTAAATAGAATATAATCAGCAGTCCCTTTTTGACTATAAATTTGCTTTGTTAAACTTCTCCTCACAATACAGACAGCGATATACTTCCTTGGATTCGTCGGCAAGGAAGAATACATGCGGAAGTTCCTGTTCGATGGAAGTGATGCAACGCGGATTCTTGCAGCGGAATACATTTCGGATTTCCTTTGGAAGAATTAAATCCTTTTTAGCAACAATTTCCCCGTCTTTGATAACATTAACAGTAATATTGTGGTCAATAACCGCAAGGACATCCATGTCCAATAGATTAATATCACATTCTACTTTTAAGATATCTTTTTTGCCCATCTTATTGCTCTTGGCATTTTTTATGATGGCAACCGTACAATCTAATTTATCAAGCTGTAAGTGATGATAAATCGCAAGACTTTCACCGGCTTTAATATGGTCCAATACAAAACCTTCTTCAATTTTTCCTACATTTAACATGGTTATACCTGTGCCTTTCTGATATTTTTTACAGGATGTCCATTACTGACATTCCGGAAGTTCCAATAGTGTTGCAATCAATGCCATTCTGACATATACACCGTATTTTGCCTGTTTAAAATAAACAGCGCGTTCGTCCTCATCTACTTCAACAGAAATTTCATTTACTCGTGGGAGTGGATGAAGTACCAGCATATCCTTAGGTGCCAGTTCCAGTTTTTCTTTTGTTAAAATATAAAAATCCTTTAAGCGGATATAGTCTTCTTCATTAAAGAAACGTTCTCTTTGTACACGGGTCATATAAAGCAGATCCAATTGCGGAAGTACATCATCAAGACGGATAACTTCACTGTATGGAATATGTTTCTCATTTAATATTTCGGTAATGTAGTCCGGTACACGTAATTCTTCAGGAGAGATAAAGATAAAAGTAATATTTTCGTATCTTGATAATGCATGAATCAGGGAATGTACGGTACGTCCGAATTTCAAATCGCCGCAAAGACCGATGGTAAAATTACCGAGTCTGCCTTTTAAAGAGCGGATGGTTAAAAGGTCGGTTAATGTCTGTGTCGGATGCTGGTGACCACCATCGCCGGCATTAATAACCGGAATCCCGGATTTGGAAGCGGCTACCATTGGAGCACCTTCTTTTGGGTGGCGCATGGCACAGATATCTGCATACGAAGAAATTACACGGATGGTGTCGGATACACTTTCTCCCTTTGAAGCAGAAGAGGAGCCGGCATCCGAAAATCCTAAAACAGAACCTCCCAAATTAAGCATTGCCGCTTCAAAACTGAGTCTTGTACGGGTACTTGGTTCATAAAAACAGGTTGCCAGCTTTTTGCCTTTACAAATCTCGGCATATTTGGCAGGATTGTTTTCCATATCATTTGCCAAATCAAAAAGCTTGTCCAGTTCCTTTGTTGTAAAATCAAGTGGATTCAATAAATGGCGCATTGGTTTGATTCCTTTCTGGTAGTAGTATAATAAAATGGCTGTTAAAAATTATTTTATACATACAAAATCGAAGAGAAGAACACTTCCCTTCGATTGTATATTTTTACTTATAGGATAATAAATCTTCGACTGTTTTACGCTTTGGAGCAACAGGTGCTTCATCCGGATAACCGATAGGAATTAAAGCGATAACATCCCTGTCTTCCGGTACTTCTAAAAGTTCAGCTACTTTGGCAAAATCAAAAATACCAAGGATAACAGAACCGATACCCTTATCGTATGCGGATAAACAAAACGTCTGAGAAGCAACACCGGCAGCATACATCTGCCAGCCTTCATGACGAGGCGCTGAATAGGAACCGTCACGTTCAAAACCGGAACGGTTCTTAATAATGGTAACAACCATAAGAACAGGAGCGGATTTGATAATAGCGGCATTCGGAAGCCACTCTGTGCAGGCCTGATCAGCAATCATATCCTTTAATTCACCTTCTACGGCAATATAACGGGTAATCTGGGAATGCTTCCAGCTTGGAGCATAAGCACTTTCGGAAATAATCTCTTCAATAATGCTGTGGTCAATGGCATCGGACTTAAATTTGCGGATGCTTCTGCGTCCCATAATACATTCTTTTGCTGTCATATAAACGCCTCCTTAAAGTATTCTTTTCTCTTGCGACATTATACCATGCGAAAGGACTTACTTCAACGAAATTTTTGTAGTAAAAAGAGAGATTTTCGATTGCTTTATTTGGATAAAACGTTATAATAATAGTAATTTGAGAATCCGGAACAAAAAGTATGGGATGCAAAAGAAAGTGGGGATAATTATGATGGAATTTATGGAACGTAAAAGATGGTTGTTTTTCGGACTTCCGTTCACTTTTACAAAGTACACGATTACAGAAGATTTGATTACAATTGACAGCGGTTTATTTAAGACCGTACAGAATGACTGCTACATGTATAAGGTACAGGATGTGGTACTTACGGTTACTTTGATTGAAAGAATTTTCAAACTTGGTACGATTCAATGTCATACCGGTGACACTACCAATCCGGTATTGGTAATTGAGCATGTCAGAAATGCTAAGGCCATTAAGGATTTTATTCTTGAGACATCCGAAGCGGCAAGATTAAAGAGAAGAACATTAAATACACTGGATATCGGAACCGGTGATATGAGTGAAATTGATTTGGCAGATTAATGTATAAAGAGCGATACGGGTAGGCTCGTATCGCTCTTTGCGCATTTTGTCCGGTTATTTTTTTTGAAGGAATTTTTCATAAAGCAGGCCGGTACAAAACCAATACGGTGCAAAATCAAGACGGATTACTTTTTTGTATTGGTATTTGGCATTGGAATAGTCCCATGGACACCGGTTATGCTTAGTTAATAGCAGCCCGGAGAAAAGTTCCATAATGTATATCAGGTTCATATATAAGAATCCCCGTATCGGCCATGCCAGTTTTTTAATAAGGGGATAGATTGGTTGAAACAAACAAGCGGCACCGTAGATGGGAAACATAAAAATGCTTGTTTTGCCCATAAGAGAGCGGTTTTTGCCAGGACCTTCCGACAGGGAGGTAAACAGAATTTCCAGGCACCATCCGAGGATGCCGCATCGGATATAGTTTTTACTTAAATTTTTAGCAGAAGTAACGATTTGATTTTTCATAGGAATAGTATGAACCGGATAACACATTTTATTCAGATGGGTTGTGTTTTTTGAATAAATAAATGAATTAATTGCAGAAAGGCAGAACATGAAATACGAAGAGGCAATTGCTTATATAGAGGAATGTAATAAGCTTGGAAGTATTCCGGGACTGGATTCTGTTCGTGCACTGACAGGCGCATTGGGAAATCCGCAGGATGAATTGAAGATTATCCATATTGCAGGAACCAATGGTAAGGGTTCGGTTTCTTCTTTTATCGGAACCGTTTTGCAAAGAAGCGGGTATAAAGTAGGACGCTATATTTCGCCTACTATTTATACTTACAGGGAGCGGTTCCAGATAAACGGCAGGATGATTGGTAAAGAGGCTCTTGGTGAAGCGATGGAAGTGGTAAAGCAAGCCTGTGATACGCTTGTAATAAACGGGAAGCCGCATCCTACCTCTTTTGAGATAGAAACGGCACTTGCATTTTATTTTTTCCAAAAAAGAGGATGCGATGTTGTAGTATTGGAAACGGGGATGGGCGGAACTTTGGATGCCACCAATATTATTAAGAATCCGCTGTTATGTGTATTGACTTCCATCAGCATGGACCATATGCAGTATTTGGGAGACTCTCTTGCAGAAATTGCCGCAAATAAATGCGGTATCATCAAAGATGGATGTACGGTAGTCAGTACCGTGCAAAAGGAAGAGGCAGAATGCGTTATTAAGGAGGTATGTGCCGCTAAAAAGGCAAAACTTGTATTTGCGGATGCATCCCTGGCAGAATTTGATAACCTTGGTAAAAAAGGGGCACCTTCCCTTGAAAAGCAGGCTTTTATTTGGGAAGGGGAGCGCTACGAGATTTCCTTACTCGGTAAATATCAGATTGAGAATGCAGTGATTGCCATTAAAGCTTTAATGGAACTTCAGGCAATGGGCTATGATAAGATTACGTCAAAAAAGATAAAAGAAGGTCTTTTGTTAACGCAGTGGAAGGGGCGTTTTACCCTGATTGCAAGCAAGCCGTATTTTGTTGTGGACGGCGCCCATAATGTGGATGCTGCCAAAAAACTTATCCGGAGTATTCAGTTTTATTTTACAAACCGCAGGATTGTATATATAATGGGGATGTTCAGAGATAAGGAGTATGAAAAGGTGATTCAGATAACGGCACCGCTTGCATCCCAGATTATTACGGTGGCAACACCTGGGAATCCGCGTGCCCTGCCGGCAGTGGAACTGGCACAGGCAGTCAGCAAGGTAAATCCCAATGTTACCTGTGCGGACAGTTTGGAAGAAGCAGTGGAGATGAGTTATCTGTTTGCGGATAAAGAATCGGTTATTATCGGTTTCGGTTCTCTTTCTTTTTTAGGGGATTTAATGAATATCGTAGAAAATAACCGGACGGTTAGGAGTGATACACATGGTAAATAAGGCAAAAATTGAAGAAGCAGTAACCATGTTACTGGAGGCTATTGGTGAGGATGTACATAGAGAGGGCCTTGTTGAAACACCTGCGCGTATTGCGCGTATGTATGAAGAGATTTTCTCAGGTCTGGATGAATCATCACAGGAATTGATGGCAAAGCGTTTTCATGTAGAGAATAATGATATGGTTCTGGAAAAGGATATTGTGTTCTATTCCATGTGTGAGCATCATTTACTGCCTTTCTTTGGAAAAGTACATGTGGCGTATGTTCCGGATGGGGAGGTAGTAGGTTTAAGTAAGCTTGCAAGAACGGTGGAGGTCTATGCCAAACGTCCGCAGTTGCAGGAGAGAATGACCAATCAGATTGCGGACGCCATCATGAATGAGCTTGGTGCCAAGGGAGCCATGGTAATGGTGGAAGCTGAGCATATGTGTATGACGATGCGTGGGATTAAGAAACCGGGTTCTAAGACGGTTACCTGCGTGAAACGCGGCAAATTTGAAAAAGACGATACTTTGGTGCGTGATTTTTATCAGATGCTTAATCAGTAGGAGCGTGGAATGGACAGAATTAACCGGATTTTAAGACATCCGCTATTTATGGAATCAATAAAGCAGAACGAAATGGCAGAAGCAGACAGACGCTTCTGCCATCATGATATGGAGCATCTGTGTGCGGTAGGACGTATTGCCATGCTGCTGAATCTGGAAGAAGGGCATGGTATTAAGAAGGATATCGTGTATGCAGCAGCCCTGTTACATGATTGCGGCCGCTATCAGCAATATTTAGAGGGGATTCCCCATGAGGAAGCAGGAGCTTTGATTGCGCAAAGTATATTGCCGGAATGCGGGTATGAAGAGGAAGAGACAGCGTATATTGTTAGAGCAATAGTTTCCCACAGAGGGGCTTTTTCCAATGGTAGGGAAGATGCACTTGCCGATATTTTGTACCGTGCCGATAAGATGAGCCGTAACTGTTGTTTTTGTAAGGCATATGAGGAATGTAACTGGCCGGATGCGTTAAAGAAAGCTACTTTTATCTGGTAGGGATGAATGGGAATGTGAGGATTTGATATGCAAATCGGAAACCGGAATTTTGAAATAGGCAATCATACTTATGTAATGGGAATATTAAATGTAACGCCGGACTCTTTTTCGGATGGCGGATGTTATAACCAATCGGATGCCGCCCTGTTTAGGGTAGAAGAGATGATAAAAGAAGGTGTGGACATTATTGATATCGGCGGTGAGTCCACAAGACCGGGAGCAATTGAAGTTTCCTGGGAAGAAGAAATGCAACGTGTTATTCCGGTGATTAAGCGGATAAAAGAGCGTTTTGATATTCCTCTTTCACTGGATACTTATAAAGCAGATGTTGCCAAAGCAGGAATTGAGGCAGGAATTGATCTGGTAAATGATATCCGGGGATTAAAAGCAGACAGCAAAATGGCCGGCATTATTGCCGATGCACAAATTCCCTGTTGCCTGATGCATAACCGCAGGGATAGTGTGTACCAAAATTATATACAGGATGTTTTGGATGATTTGGAAGAATCACTTGTCCTTGCTAAGGATGCAGGAATTACAAAGGATAAAATTATTCTGGATCCGGGAATCGGATTTGCCAAAACATATGAGCAGAATCTGGAATTGCTGAATCAATTAGAGGTATTGCATTCACTCGGATATCCGATATTGCTTGGGACATCCCGTAAGTCGGTAATCGGATTGACGCTTAATGTCCCGGCTGATGAGAGGGTAAGCGGAACGTTGGCAACAACCGTGATGGCTGTTATGAAGGGCTGTTCATTTGTACGTGTACATGATATTAAAGAAAATGTGCAGGCAATAAAGATGACGGAGGCAATTTTGAAAGCAGGAAAATAGGGACTGCGGACAGGAGAGACAGATGCAGAGATTCGATGAAATCAGAATTGAAGAGTTGGAAATATTTGCACATCACGGTGTGTATGATTTTGAAACAGAAAACGGACAGAACTTCTATGTGAATGCCGTTCTTTATACCGATACGTCCAAAGCAGGAAAGACGGATGAACTGACAGATTCTACTAATTACGGGGAGGTCTGTGAGTTTATTTCAGGGTTTTTGACGTCACATACCTATAAATTGTTAGAGGCTGCAGCAGAACATACAGCAGAAGCCGTTTTGACAAAGTTTTTGCTTGTTAAAGGAATTGCATTGGAAATCCGTAAGCCACAGGCACCGATTCCATTGCCCTTTGGTTCCGTGTCTGTTAAGATAGAGCGTTTTTGGCATATGGCTTATATTGCACTGGGTTCTAATATGGGACAGAAAGAACAGTATCTGGATATGGCGTTTGAGGAATTTAAGAAGAATCCGAAAATACGCCTGCAAAAGAAGGCTTCCTACATAGAGAGTGAGCCTTACGGGGGTGTGGAACAGGATACTTTTATTAACAGTATCTGTCAGCTGGAGACATTGTATTCCCCATATGACCTGCTGGATGAACTGCATCGGATTGAGCAGCTTGCGGACCGTAAAAGAGAGATTCACTGGGGACCGCGCACTCTGGATTTGGATATCATCTACTATGATGATTTGGTTATGGAAAAGGAAGATTTGATTATTCCGCATGCGGATATGGAAAACCGTACTTTTGTATTAGGACCTTTATGTGAAATTGCCCCCTGTCTAAGACATCCGGTAAGCGGGTTGACGAGCAGACAGATGCTTTGTAAACTGGAGTACAAAAAAACAGAAGAATAGAAAAATTTAAAAGGCGTATGACATAGAGCAGATTCTGTGTCATACGCCTTTAATTCTATTTTGCAGGCATCCAAACCTGTGGTGAAACAGGTCCGAATGTGGATTGGTGATAAACCGGAGTTTTCTTGGAAAACTCATTGAAATATGCATACTGAGAGGTAATATTAACGGATTCATATATGCCTTTTTTGATGATTTCATCATTCGTTCCGTCTATATTAATTCGTTTTAAAGCCGGAGAAGTAGTGGAACTTTTCTGGTAATAAATCACATTGCCGTATACATTGAAAAAATCAATCCGGTCACTGGACAATACCTGTTCTTCACCGGTAGAGAGATTATAGCGGTGCAGTTCATAGTTGCTGCGTAAATCCATAAAATATACCCAGCCATCCTGGTATATAGGATTCCAGACTGCTTTTTCCCAAATCCGGGTAGAAGTATTTGTGGCAGTATCTAATGCATACAGATAATGGTCCTTATCATTACCGGCATAATATATTGTGGTACCGCTTACACCGGCAGGACTAACCATGGAGTAGAGCAGAGGAGTAAAAGTCTTCTTATCAATGGGAGTAACATCCAGATAAGCACCGGTCTCTACTTCATAATGCTGGAAATACAGATTGTTACCGCATAATGCAAGTATTCCGACAGGGTCCTTGGTGTAACAGTAGGTGTTATCACCCAAAAGATTACAACGGTACATTCCGGTAGTATTTCTCACATAACCAAGCCCGGAACCGTCTGCAGAACCGGTCTGTGAATAATAAATCCGTTTTGAATCGGCATTGATAGAGGATACGCCCACATTATTAAGCCTTTTTACATTAGTCTCATCCGGATTCATCGAATAAAGCACATCATGGTCATATGGATTGGAAAAATATACAATTCCGTTACTTTCACAAAAAAGCCCTTTATTATTAAGATTACCGGGAGTATTACCGGCCTGGAAACTGTCATTGTAAGTGAAGCGGTTTGAAAAAATACCGATACAAAAAAGGAGAGTAAAAACAAGTGCAACGGATAAGAGTATAAAAAATAATTTCAATTTTTGCACGTATTTAACCTCCTTTATAGTTTTAATCTTATAAATACATTATAAGTGGTTATTTTGATGCTATCAAGAAGAATCTTTTTGTGATACAATAAACTGATATAAAAATATATTTTGTATGGAGAAAATAATGGATTTAGCACAGTTAAGAGCAAGTTTGGATGAAATAGACAGTAATATAGTTGAACTGTTTGAAAAGAGGATGGATATCTGCAGGCAGGTTGCAGAAGATAAGATAAAAACCGGCAAAAGAATTTTGGATAAAGAGAGGGAAAAACAGAAGATACAGGCTGTTTCTGCTCTTACCCATACGGATTTTAACAAAACAGGAGTCAGTGAACTGTTTGAACAGATAATGGCTATCAGCCGCAAATTGCAATATCAGGTTGTCAGTGAAAAAGGTGGTCAGGGTAATTTACCTTTTTTTGCGGTAGAACAGCTTAACACGGACAAAATCAGGGTTGTTTTCCAGGGAGCCGACGGGGCTTATTCCCAAGCAGCCATGCATACGTATTTTGGGGAAGATATCGACAGTTTCCATGTTGAGACTTTCCGCGATGCCATGGGAGCAATTGAAGAGGGAAGAGCAGACTTTGCGGTACTTCCGATAGAAAATTCTACTGCCGGCATTGTTAGTGAGATTTATGATTTACTGGTAGAATATGAGAATTATATAGTAGGGGAACAGGTTATTCCAATTAAGCATTGTCTGCTTGGTGTTCCGGGGGCATCCATTGAGGATATTGAAGTGGTATATTCCCACCCGCAGTCATTAATGCAAAGCAGCCGCTTCCTTGCAGAACATGCTTCATGGAAGCAGATTAGTATGCAGAACAACGCTTTTGCAACAGGAAAGGTAGCCAAAGATAAGGATGTGCATCAGGCGGCAATCGCCAGTGAATTTGCCGGCAAATTGTACGGACTGGATGTTCTTGCAAAAGCAATCCAGAATGAAAAGAATAATTCAACAAGATTTATTATTGTAACCAATCAAAAGATATTCAAAAAAGATGCCGGAAAGGTCAGCATCTGCTTTGAAGTGGCACACGAAAGCGGTTCTTTGTATCATGCCCTGTCCCACTTTATTTATAATCATTTGAATGTAAATAAGATTGAATCCAGACCGATTGAGAATCGTAGCTGGGAATATCGTTTCTTCCTTGATTTTGACGGCAATTTGTCAGACCCGGCTGTTAAGAATGCATTACGCGGACTTCGGGAAGAAACCTATAATTTGAAAATACTCGGAAATTATTAGACTTGGAGAATAGTATGCGCGAAAGAGAATTGTTGATTTACAAAGATTTTGGGGAAGATGGCCGTCTGCTTACCAATGTGGCATGGCTGATGGAGCATTATAAGGACGATTATTACAATACAGAAGATGTGAAGGCACTTTTATACGAGTGCATGCACGAATTGCTTGAAATGGCCGGAGATATGGGATTTTACGGCAATTTATGGCATTGTTATTTAACGAACCTTTTAGTGAATAATGAGAACAGCTACAGCCGTGCCTGTGAGATTGTGGGTAATATTGAAGGAACCATCAATGCGGCTGTATTGCAGGATATCGTTATTTTTAAAGAATTTTATGATTACGATTTTAGTGCCATGATGGAGGCACTACAGGTAAAAGGCTTTGAATATGTGCTGGATTATCAGGCTAAGGATGGCAAGAGCAAGGTATATAATGCAAGAATCCGTGACCGCATCTGTACCCTGGCAGCCAAATTTAAGGAGAACCAGTCCCCGGATGAGATGAAGGATACATTAACGGAGTTTTATCGTGATTACGGTGTGGGTAAGTTCGGGCTTAATAAGGCATTCCGCGTGGTTCACGAAGAAGACGGAGCCAGAATTGTGCCAATCCGTAACATTGCCCATGTATCATTGGATGATTTGGTGGGATATGAGATCCCGAAGAAAAAACTGGTAGAGAATACGGAAGCATTTGTAAGCGGACGTAAGGCGAATAACTGTCTGCTTTTCGGGGATGCGGGAACCGGTAAATCCTCCAGTATTAAGGCTATTGCCAATGCATATTATGACAGGGGACTTAGGATTATTGAGATTTACAAGCACCAGTTTGAGGATTTGCTTGATGTAATAGCCCAGATTAAGAACCGTCACTACAAATTCATCATTTATATGGACGATTTGAGTTTTGAAGATTTTGAGACGGAATATAAGTATCTTAAGGCTGTTATTGAAGGCGGTCTTGAAAAGAAACCGGAGAATGTACTGATTTATGCGACATCTAACCGCAGACATTTAATCAGTGAGAGTTTTTCGGATAAAGAGGGCAGAAGGGATGACCTTCATGCTTCCGATACCGTTCAGGAGAAATTGTCGTTGTTTGCACGTTTTGGTGTATCCATTTTCTTCTGCGCACCGGATAAGAAAGAATTTAACACAATTGTAAAAACGCTGGCAGAACGTTACGGTATTACGATGCCGACGGAGGAACTATTACTGGAGGCTAATAAATGGGAACTTTCCCATGGCGGTCTTTCCGGTAGAACGGCACAGCAGTTTATTGATTATTTACTTGGAACACAAATGTAAAAGGCAGGGAATACAATGAGTGTAAAGATGTTTGCGGCAATTGATGTAGGCTCTTATATGCTTCATCTGAAAGTATTTGAATTTTTGCCGTCTAATGTAATGAAGGAAGTGGATTCTGTCCGTTACGGAATTGATTTGGGAACGGAGACTTTTGCAACGGGTAAACTTTCCTCTGCAAAGGTGGCTGAACTTTGTAAGGTACTTTCTGATTTTGCCGGAATTATGAAATCGTACGGAGTTACCCAGTATGTTGCATACGGTACCAGTGCAATCCGTGAAACGACCAATACCAATGTACTTCTGGATTTGATTGAGCAGAGAACAGGGATAAAGATTGATGTTTTGAGTAACTCAAGACAGCGCTTTTTAACTTACAAATCAGTAGCGTCCATTGGGGAAGACTTTAGTAAAGTCATTCAGAAGGGTACGGCTATTTTGGATATCGGCGGTGGCAGTATCCAGTTATCGGTTTTTGAAAATGATACACTGGTTGCGACACAGAATATGAAGCTGGGAGTACTCAGGCTTCAGGAGAGACTTCATGTTCTTACTTCTGTCAATGCCAAGTACGAAATGCTTTTGGATGAAATGATTGATTCCCAGTTTGAAGTGTTTAAGAAATTGTACTTAAAAGACCGTCAGATTGAAAATATGATTATTGCAGACGATCATGTTTCCAATCTTTTACAGAACGGTATGCTGGGCGGCAAAAAAGCCGGCTATATTGATGCAGAGGGCTATGAACAGTTCCATAATGCGCTCTGGAATGACTCCATGTTTGATAAGCAAAAACGATATGGCCTGGATGAAGAGAGCGTTACCAAACTGCAGATTTCTGCGGCCTTAATCCGCAAAGCCGTAAAACTTACCAATGCGAATTTAATATGGGCACCCGGTATCAGTATGTGTGACGGTATGGCATTTGAATACGGCGAAGATCATCGTTTGCTTAAGAGAAGCCATGATTTTGAAGAAGATATCATTGCCTGTGCCAAGAATATCAGTAAGCGTTATATGGGTAGTGTAAAAAGAGAGCAGACGCTGGAAAGCATTACGATGCAGATATTTGACAGCCTGAAAAAGAAAAGCGGTTTGTCTGCCCGAGACAGATTATTGCTTCGTATCGCGGCGATTTTGCATGACTGCGGAAAATACATCAGTTTATATAATCTCGCGGATTGCAGTTATAATATTATTATGTCCACAGAGATTATCGGTTTGTCCCATGAGGAAAGAGAAATTGTAGCCAATGTGGTGAAGTTTAACCATATGGATTTTGATTCCTATGAAAATATTGCAGGCAGCCGGATAATCAGCGGAGAACAGTATCTGCGCATTGCCAAACTGACCGCTATTTTACGTGTGGCAAACGGACTTGACAGAAGCCATAAGCAGAAATTTAAGAATATAAAAGCATCCGTTAAGGACAAGGAATTTATCATTAACGTACACACAGATAAAGATATTACTTTGGAAAAAGGTCTTTTGCGTGAACGTGCGAATTTTTTTGAGGAAGTATTCTTTTTAAAACCTGTCATTGTGCAGCAGAAGGGAAGATAAGAATGAAAGATAGGAGATTGGAAAATCCTGAAAATTTTTATAATAGAGAATTGAGCTGGCTCTTATTTGACAAACGTGTTCTCAGCGAGGCTTTTGACAAACAGATTCCGTTGTTTGAGAGATTAAAGTTTGTCAGTATTGCTTCCTCCAATCTGGATGAGTTTTTTATGGTCCGTGTAGCTTCTTTAAAGGATATGGTAAATGCAGGATATACCAAGCCGGATATTGCAGGTATGACGGCTAAAGAACAGCTTTTAAAGATAAGTGAAGAAGCCCATAAACTTGTGGAATTGCAGTATGATACCTATAACCGTACTCTTTTGCCACAATTAAAGGCAAACGGATTACATATTATTTCCGGACATGAGAAGTTAAACAAAGAGCAGGGGCAGTTTGTTGACCGTTATTTTGAAGAAAATGTATATCCGGTTTTAACGCCGCTTGCCGTAGATTCTTCAAGACCGTTTCCGTTAATCCGGAATAAGTCATTAAATATCGGTGCGTTGTTGCGCAAGAAAAAAGAAGGAAAGGAAGACGAGTTGGATTTTGCAACCGTCCAGGTGCCGAGCGTTCTTCCGCGATTTGTTCTTTTGCCACATAAGGGAGATGTGCAGGCAGTTATTTTACTGGAGGAAATTATCGAGCGCAATATTCATAAACTGTTTTTGAATTATGATGTTGTTACGGCGTGTCCGTTTAGAATTATGCGTAATGCCGACCTTACCATTGAAGAAGATGAAGCAGAAGATTTATTAAAAGAAATCGAAAAGCAGATTAAGAAGCGTCAGTGGGGGCAGGCAATCCGTTTGGAAATCGGTCACGGAATGGATAAAAAACTTTTAAAATTAATCCGCAGGGAACTGAATGTAACCGAAGAAGATATCTATGAGATTAACGGTCCGCTGGATCTTACCTTCCTAATGAAGATGTATGTCCTGGAAGGTTTTGAAGAGCATAAGAATAAGGCATTTGTTCCGCAACCGGTTATGGAGATTGAAGAAGGAAGAAGTATCTTTGATTGTATCCGTGAAAGAGATATCCTGATGCATCACCCGTACCAGTCTTTTGCACCGGTGGTTAATTTTATCAAAGAAGCATCTCAGGATGAGAACGTACTTGCCATTAAGCAGACCCTGTACCGTGTCAGCGGTAATTCGCCGATTATATCGGCTTTGGCGCAGGCAGCTGAGAATGGTAAGCAGGTAACGGTTCTGGTAGAATTAAAGGCACGTTTTGATGAAGAGAATAATATTGTCTGGGCAAAGAAACTGGAACATGCGGGATGCCATGTATTGTACGGACTGGTTGGTCTTAAGACACATAGTAAGATTACGCTTGTAGTCAGAAAAGAAGATGACGGAATCAGACGTTATGTGCATCTTGGAACCGGTAATTATAATGATGCGACTGCAAAATTGTATACGGACATCGGTTTGTTTACCTGTAAAGAAGAATTCGGCGAGGATGCTACCGCGGTATTTAATATGCTTTCCGGTTATTCGGAACCATTATCCTGGAACCGCCTCGGAGTGGCTCCGCTTTGGCTGAAGGATAAATTCTTACAGTTAATACAAAGGGAAAAAGAGAATGCGCAGAAAGGATATCCGGCAAAAATTATTGCAAAGATGAATTCTTTGTGCGATAAAGATATTATAACAGCATTGTATGAAGCATCCTGTGCAGGCGTAAAGATTGATTTGATTGTACGTGGAATATGTTGTCTGCGTGTTGGAATAGCGGGTGTGAGTGAGCATATCACAGTAAGGTCCATTGTTGGTAATTTCCTTGAGCATAGCAGGATTTTCTATTTTGAAAACAACGGAAAATCGGAAATTTATTGTGCAAGTGCGGACTGGATGCCAAGAAATTTGGAAAGAAGAGTTGAAATTCTTTTCCCAATAGAAGATAATGGACTAAAGGATAAAATAATTCATATACTGGAAACAGAACTTGCCGATACCGTTAAAGCACATATATTACAAGCGGACGGTTCCTACCATAAGGCAGATAAACGTAGAAGAGGTAAGACACTGAATTCACAGGATGAGTTTTGCAGGGAAGCAAAACAGGAAGCAAAAAGGGAAAGTCAAAACCGTATGAAGTTCGGATATGCAACCGGCTCATCACGGAGGTTTATACCAAAAACACCGATTGCGGATTAGGTATGTTTTTATCAGGGGGAAAACAGTACTACAACCGGTAAGGGGAGAAAAAGAAAAGAATGAGAGAATTTGTTTTGGCATCAGCTTCTCCAAGGAGAAAAGAACTGTTGTCACAGATTGGAATTAAGTTTAGGACTTGTACCAGTAAGAAGGATGAAGAGATTTTACGTAACAGTCCGGAAGCTATAGTAAAAGATTTATCGTATACCAAGGCAAGAGATGTATACGAAAGGGGAAACAGGGACGCGGTTGTCATCGGCGCGGACACGATTGTGGTTGCAAATGAACAGGTTCTTGGGAAACCAAGGGATGAAAAGGAAGCGTTTGCGATGATTAAGATGTTTCAGGGAGGAATTCATCAGGTTTATACCGGGGTGTCGATTATCTGGCAACAGAATAATACTACGCATGTAAGTTCTTTTTATGCAATGACCGAAGTGGAACTGTATTATATGAACGATGATGAGATTTTAAGTTACATTGCGTCAAATGAACCGTATGACAAGGCCGGCGGATACGCAATTCAGGGATATTTTGCGCGCTATGTCAAGGGCATAAAAGGTGATTATAACAATGTTGTGGGACTCCCCGTCGGAAAACTTTATCAAGTATTAAATAGCCTGAATCTATTATCATAATATTAGGAGGTTTTTATATGCAGGGATATGATGAGGCTGTAGTAAAGTGTTTTTTGAAAAATCAGGAGCAGTTATTTCCGGAACCGGTAGCGGATTCTTATGAAGAAGCAGAAGCTTTTTTGGAAGAGTGTATGGCAATTGTTGTGAATTCCAAGAAAGAAGTATGGGAATATTTTGATGAGGAATGCATCGATATGGAAGGTGCCGATGAGAATGAAATTTTGGATGCGGCAGAGGTTTTTGATATCGGTGACGGCAGATATTTGATAATTGAATAAGTGACAGAATGATAAGTGCACTTCTTAACGGAAGTGCACTTTTTTATTTCGTATTTGTTTTTGGTGAATAAGAAAAATAATTATGCGGACAAGAAAGTGTTATTTAGGATAAAAATATGATATTTTCCTAGAAAAATTTTTGATATTCTTTCAAAAAATGAACCTCAAGGAGAATGTGTTATGGGTAAACATGAATTATGGGGAAAGATATCCGGGTTTATTTCAAATCGTAAGGCAATGGCAGTATGGGGAGTTGTTGTAGTTGCCTTAATCGCTGCATTAGGAATTTTTGCGGCAATAGCATCCTCTTCTGAGACGGGAAATATGGAAGTGGTTTCCCAGGACAAAGAAGCGGTGGTACAAGTGGAGGAATCCAAAGAAGAGGTTGCACAGGCAGAAACTGATACAACGGATTTAAAAGAAGAATCCGAAGAGACAGTGGTTGCAAAAGCGGCTGATGAGGAAGAAGTATTGGATTATGCGGCAGTATTTATTGTTTCCATTAATCCTAAGTTGAAAATTTATGTGGATGCCGAAGGAATTGTTTTAAAGATGGAAAAGATGAATGCAGATGCGGCTGTACTTTTAGATGAGTTGGAATGGGCAAACAAAAAACTGGAGGATTGCTTTAATGCTCTTTTGATAAAAGCCCATGAAAAAGGATTCTTAAAAAATAATGCCATAGTTTCCATCAGTGTGGCAGAAGTAAAGAAAGATATAAATGTTTCTGATATGACACAGGAGATGGAAAAAGTGACCGAAGAAACCTGTAAAGACATTAATATAAATATTAAGTTGACTTTGAAGGTGGATGAGACCGAGGAAACTATGGAAAAAGAAATTATTGGAAATGAATCTGCTTTAACCGAAACAGAAGAGACAGTGGTAGAAGAAACAACAGAAGAAGTTCCTGAAAATAATACACAGGACAACAATTCGTCCAACTCAGGAAATGATGATAGTAATAACAAGGATGACGGAAGTAATAGCGGTTCGGATGCAAATACACCTTCCAATCCGCCTACAGTACAGGATGAATACTCACTGGTGTGGGAAGATAATTTTGATGGAGAAGAACTTAACCGCGATGACTGGAATGTAGAATTGCATGATCCGGGTTGGGTAAATGCAGAATTGCAGGCATATGTAGATTCTGAAGAAAACATTTATATTGAAGACGGTAAACTGGTTCTTCAGGCAATTGAAACAGTTGATGAAAACGGAAAGAAATCATATACATCCGGTCGTGTCAATACACAGGATAAGCATGATTTTAAATACGGTAAATTCGAAGCAAAGATCAAGGTTCCAAGCGGAAAGGGTTTCCTGCCTGCATTTTGGATGATGCCAACGGATGAGCAGTACTATGGACAGTGGCCAAAGTGCGGCGAAATTGACATCATGGAAGTTATGGGTCAGACTACGGATACTCTCCACGGAACTATCCATTATGGTGAACCACACGGACAGAAGCAGGGTACATATGTACTTGATGATTCCGTGGCGGATTTTGCAGAAGAATTCCATGTATATACCTGCGAATGGGAACCGGGTAAGATTACATGGTATGTGGATGGAATTAAATTCCATGAAGCAACCGATTGGTATACCAAGAAAGAAGGTTTTGATGAAGTGGCTTATCCGGCACCTTTTGATCAGCCATTCTATATGATTTTGAACGTAGCGGTTGGTGGTTCATGGGTAGGATATCCGGATGAAACAACACAGTTTGGTGACAATGCACAGATGCAGGTTGATTATGTTCGTGTATATCAGAAGGACAGCTATGATGAAAATGTAGAGAAACCGGCAAAAACAGAAGTTCCGGATTCCGCAATCGGAGCAAATCTTCTTACAAACGATGATTTTGCAATCACTGAGTCCATGTCAGATGGAACCGGTTGGGAGTTTTTAACCGCTGATGATGGAGTGGGCAGTGCACAGGTTGTTTCCGTAGATGATAATAATGCACTCAAGATTGCAACTGAAAATGCTGGAAAAGTTGATTACAGTATTCAGATAGTACAGGGACCGATTGCGTTAAAGCAGGGTAATACATACAAAGTAAGCTTTGATGCATGGGCAGATGAAGCAAGAAAGATGAAAGCGCTTATTTCTGCACCGGATTTCAATTATGTCCGTTACTGGGGAGATCAGACGGTTAACCTCACAACAACAAAACAGACATATTCATTCGAATTTGACATGACGGAAGAAGGGGATGCAAATTCCAGATTTGAAATGACCTTTGGTAATATGGGATCAACATCAACCGTCTATATCGATAATGTTAAGGTAGAAAAAACAGGTTCTTTTGAAGTTGTAGAAGATGCGAAAACGGTATTACCGGATGGTAATTATGTTTATAACAGTGGATTTGATACAGGTTCTGACCGTATGCAGTATTGGACAGTGGATAGTGCTATCGCAGGTGTAGATTATTGTGCCACAAATGTGGATGGTGTAAGAGAATTTAAGGCAGTTGTGCCAAATACGGTTTCTTCTTTGGAAGATGTTGTATTAAAACAGGAAGGCACTGTAATTGCAGGCGGAAAAGAATACTTATTTACATTTGATGCTTACGGTGCGGAAGCAAAAACAATCAAAGCGGTTATCTCACCGAAATCAACATCAGCTATAGATGATTTTGTATATGACGTTGATATTACAACTGCTTCAAGCGAATACAGTTTTGTATTTGCAATGCCGGAAGGCGTAACCGGAGCAGATGTGAAATTCTTAATTGGTGCAGCAGGAACTACATACATTGATAATGTACGTGTTCAGGAAAATGCAAATGTAATTAATGGTAATTTCTCTAGCGGTATAGCCGGATGGGAATTATATGAGTATACGGACGGCGGTGCAGAAGCAGCGTTTGTGATTGATGAACTTGATAACGGAAGCGGAACCACTGCGGCAGCAATCAATATTGCTAATACCGGTACTGTAGATTGGCATATTCAGTTCAAGCAGAATGTTAAGTTAGAGCAGGGCAAACGATACAGAATATCATTTGATGCATGGAGTCCGAGCGGAAGAGACTTTATATTTGCAATTCAGAGAAATGCAGATGCATATAAAGACACTGATTGGACCTCTTATTCCGGTGATATTAATGAAGCACTCAGCAAAGAAGGCTTTAAGCATTATTACAAAGAATTTAATATGACAAGGGAAACAGATGATATCGCACAGATTAAGTTTACCTTAGG
>JAZMZZ010000220.1:0-15893 GCA_045586245.1 Lachnospiraceae bacterium
ATTACTCATCTCGATATATTCACCAAGCATCTTCATCGTCTGCTCCGTGGATTCCTGGAATTTGTCCTGCATACCTTCTGATGATTTCTGGTATGCTGCTATACCTACCACGATCATAAATGCAATCGGAACAAGGAAACAGACAAAAATCTTATTCCGGATAGAAAACAGCATGGACTGCTTCTTCATCTTCACATTTTCATCCGCAACGTCTTCCTGTCCGCCTTTTTTCTTCATAAGTTTGGTAGCAATGCCCATTGCGAACTTATTAGACTTAATCTTAGCCGCCAATGCTTTACCCTTACTCATCTTTTCTGCCGGCTTTTCTGCTTCAGGCTGTACTTCAACTGTTCCGGCAGTGGTTTCTTCTACTACTGCCTCTACTGCTTTTTCAGCCTTATCCTCTTTCTTAGCCTTCACTTTGGCAAGCAATGTGCCCAGTCCGTTTGCCTTTTTTTCTTTTTTCTCCTTCGGTGCCGTTTCACCAAATTTCTTCAGTTTCATAAGGTACCCCCTGTCTGCATCCTTCGTGCTATATTCTGTATATTATACCATTACTTATGGAACTTCTGCTATATCTATGACTTTGTATCTAGAGTTTTTCCGTATATTTTCTATACTTTATCCCCTATATTATACAACTTGTCACACTATTTGACGGCTTGTATCGCTGTTGCCAAAACATCTTACATTTTAGAACTTTGTTTTGCCTCATACATCCTGGCATCCGCCTTCTTTACAAGAACTTCAAGCGGTTCCCTGCTGTGAGCCGTATTAAGGTACCCGATACTTGCCTTAAGCGGCAGGGGTAACTTGGTTCTGGCAGTGTAATCCTCCATATATCTGTTCATCCTGCCAATCCGGCTGATTACTTCCTCTTCCGACTTACAATACTTCATCACCAGGAATTCATCTCCGCCCATACGGACGCATACGCTGTCATCGGAAAATACATGCTTTATCGCCTGTGCCATTCCCTTAATGGCCTTGTCACCCATCGTATGTCCGTATCGGTCATTAAGCAGTTTGAGATTGTCCATATCCATGTAAAACAGATACACATCCCCGTCATACTTCTGCATATATGACTTCGCATCTTTCATATAGCCGAAACGGTTATACAATCCGGTCATCTGGTCCTGCACATATAATTGTTCCAGTTTAAGATTTAATCTGCTTAAATTCTCTCTCTGCCGGATATTAACCAGTGCAAGCGAAACCGTCTCTAAAAATGTTCTGTGCAGATGGTCCTTCATGTAAATATCCTGATATGGTGCAACCGCATATCCGTATGTATCGCCATCCAGATGAAGTGCTGAGAAAAGAAACATCTTGTATTCCTTCTCCGTACGGAAATTCAGTCCCGGAATATCCAATGTCTTATCTCTGTCCATCTTGGTATGGATATCCCTGCCTGCCACATAAACCAGGTCATCATATCCATGCTTATTATCATCCATATCCTCTTCAAACAGGGAATTATTCAGGCACAATGCCATATCCTCTATTCCGAGTCTGTCATAGGAGGCTTGCAGTTTCTGCTGCATCTGTGCCAGATGGGAACAGATACTCAATTCCTGCCTGCTGGTACGTTGTTTGACTTCCAGGGATTCTTCCTGTTTCTTGGAATGGTATATCTCCCTGAAATCACCCCTGATATCGCGTTTGTCCAGTCCGCAGCCACAACTCTCATTCAAAGCAAGACGGCCGTCAGAACGGAATTCTCCCGCTTTTATCTCTCCATCGATAATCGCCAGAAGTTTGTCCATACTGTCATATCCAAGCTGTACCCAGTTACGGTTTACACTGGTAATGGACGGGCAGAAATACTGTCCTTCATCAAAATTATCAAAACCGGTAATCAAAAAATCGTCCGGCGCACAATATCCGTCCACCGTAGCCGCATCACAATATCCAAGCGCCATATTATCATTGGCACATATTACCGCATCCGGCAAATGCAGTTCTTTGCTCTTCCAATGGGCATAAGCGTCTGCTCCGTCATGATGAAGGAAATGCATATGTAAAACCCTCTCCGGCTCTATCTCAACCCCATATGCGGCCATACAATCGCAGAATGCACGGTATCTTTCCTGATTCTCTATATTATCCTCAGGTCCGCCAAGATAATTAACTGTCTTACACTTGTGTACGGAAAGCATATGTTCGACTATCTTGTAAAACTCTGTATAATTATCAACGCCAATTGAAGCAATGCCCTCAAAAGGCTGCTCTACACTCAGTACACTTTTGCCATGCTCTAAGTAAGTCTGTATTTTCTCCTTAACAGCCTTATAATCGCCCTCACTGTTATTGGCAATCAAAACCCCGTCGTAGTCATCAATATCCGGCAGGGAATAAACTTCACGTTCCTTTCTGGCAAACATCTCATCCCCAAAAATAGCGTATGCCGCAAAAATATGAAGTTCGATATCACTCTCTTCCATCCTGTTGCGTATTCCACGCAACAACCCTCTGATATAATCCTCATGCCATATACCACAGAGCATTAAAATCTTTCTTTTCATCTACTATTCTCCCGGAACAAAAAACTCTCTGGCTAATGTATCCATTATAACTCAAAAGAGACATTCTTGCCATAGAATGTCTCTTTTTTTTACAAAAAATTATCTTTTTTTTGCCTGTTTATGTTGCACTATTTACTAACGGATTCTTTTTTCTCCACGAAATGTATCTCCATACGCAGAAAAGTGCGCTTACTGCCCATACGATACCTGTTGACACCCATATTCCCCATACGCCGAGGAATGGAATGGACACCAAAAGAACCGGAATAATAATACGCCCCACTACTTCCACAATACCGTTAATCAATGCAAACATTGCATCACCGACACCGTTTAACACGCCTCTTGTCATGTAAATCATGCCAAGGAAAATATAAAACCAACTGGTAATACGCATTGCTGCGGCACCATAAGCAATAACCTCAGGATCATTTACAAATACCATAACAATCGCTTCGGAGCCAAATTGCATAACCGGAAGCATCACCAGTGAGAAAATAAGCATCATACCCATTGCCTTCTTAAAGCCCAGCTTGATTCTTTCCAGATTCATTGCACCAAGGTTCTGGCCTGAATAAGTGGATAATGCCGCACTGAGTGTTCCGTACGGCTGATGCAGCAACTGTTCCACACGGCTTACTGCAGTAAATGCTGCCATAACCGTAGCTCCGAATCCGTTAACCACTCTCTGGAGCGCCATACAGGAAATTGCAATCAGTGAAAACTGAAGCGAAAGCGGCACACCAAGGCGGATGGTTCCGTACATCATCTGCTTTTCAGGGCGGAAATGACGCTTTTCAAACTTAAAGTACTCATTATACTTAAGAGCATACAAAAGACATCCCATTCCGGATATCAACTGCGCAATCAATGTTGCAAAAGCAACACCGAACACACCCATTCCAAATCCGACTACAAACCACAAATCCAATCCCACATTCAAAATGCAGGAGAAAATCAAAAAATATAACGGGGTTTTGGAATCTCCCAGTGCACGTAGCATGGACGAAGCATGATTATAAACCGCCACCAAAGGAAGACCGACACACTGTATCCGCATATAGGTAATGGAATCCTGCAAAATCTCTGACGGTGTAGCCATTGCTACAAGAACCCATTCTGCTATGGCAAACGCAAGTGCCCCCATCAGAACGGAGCCGATTACCAGAATATATCCCGAATTGGTAATTGCCTTTTTTACATTTTCTTTGTTACCGGCACCAAACTGCTGTGCCGTAATAATTCCCCCACCGCTTCCGAGTCCGTTACATAATGCAAAAAACAAAAACGAAACAGAGCCGGTTGCACCGACAGCCGCAAGCGCATTCGCCCCGACAAATTTACCGACTATTACCGAGTCAACCAGATTGTATAACTGCTGGAATACATTACCGATTAACATCGGAATCGCAAACACAAGCAACAACCGGACCGGATTCCCCTCTGTCATATTAAGTGTTCTTGATTTCATATATTTATTTTTTCCTTTCTGCTAACGCAGACATCATCTGTCCGAAAAAATTAGTAAATTCTGTAATTACCGCTAAGCGCAAGAAGCGCAAACAGATACAGACAATTGTCATAGTATCTTCTGTCGCCTTCCCTAAGCGGCTGGCTCCAGAACCAGTCTACCCATCTTGCAGCCACATTCCAGTCGCTGTTTACATCATCGGATTCTTCCTTTTCAACCGTTAAAGCACTCTGTGCCATGGTAGAAAGCAAAGCCAGCGGATGAAGTACCTGCTGTTCTGTCACGGTTCCGTCCACTTCAAATACGCATCTTGCCGCTTCCAAATCCGTTCTTAAGAAACGCATTAATCTAAGAGGTGCACCGTAATGTCCCTCATCTTTTCCAAACCACAAATAATCAAGGCCGATATTGGCTGCTGTTCTGTACGCATCACTGAAAAACTTGTCATGCTTGCCGCCCCATGGAAGTTCCTTATCCATCGGAGTTCCGTCAAAATTACCGTACTCCGGATTCATACCGGTTACCGGATGGCATGCTTTTGCCAGATATTTACGGCTGGCAAGTGCCGCCTCTTTCCAAAATTCCCTGTCTTCTTCATATGCCCATAATGCAAATAAATCATAAAAATGCGGCAGATGATACGAAGGATCGGTATACGGGCAGCCCGGCACAAACAGAATCTGCTTGTTCTCATGATTCCACATCGGATATCCTTCTCTTCCGTTCTCACCCTTATGTAAGCAGGCTCTTAAAATGTCCTTTGCTTCCTGCGAATAATTAAAGATTCCTTCGCCGTCCCCCCATCTGTGGGACGCAAAGAAAAGTGCCATCGCATAAAATTCTTCGCCGTCCGGTGCAGGTCCGTATGCATTCTTACTTCCGTCCAATGCGCAGCTCCATGCAAAATAACCTTCGTTCATACCTTCCGTCATATACATATATGTCTTTGACCATTTCCAGATACGGTCAAACTCTTCTTTCATATCAAGTTGTACGCACATCATCATACCGTATGACATACCCTCTGTTCTGGCATCGTGATTACCGGTATCCTCCAGATAACCCATATCATCACCTGCCGTATGATAAATACGTTCTTCTTCGCTTCCGTAAAAAAATGTATTTACACAAGCTTCAATCTTACTCTGTATCTCTTCTTGACTTTTTCCAATCTCTGCAAAAATGTTACGATATTTCCCTGTTGTAAATGCACTCATTTTTATGTCCTCCTTCGCAGACCAATCTATTTTTCAGAATACCCCATTGACTTTTTATAAACAATGAACAATACTAATATAAAATTGATTTATCCTCAGATTCATGTTTTATTTAAGATACAAAAAGGAAGGCCGTTTTATGAATCAAATAGATACCATCGGATACGATTCCGTACACCAGAGCAATTTCCGATATGACATTCCGGAGGGGTTTCATAATTATATATTGGTTATTACCACTACCCCTGCCCTGTTTCTCATTAACGGGGAAATTATGGAATATCCGGCACATACCGCCATTTTATACCCGCCATATACCAAGATTTGGTACGGTGCGGCAGGAGCACCCTATGGCGACCACTGGATCCGTTTTTCTTCCGACGAATCCTTTGTTACCAATTTCCAAAAGCAGGCTGTCCCGTTTTCCGTATCCGACCCGGAGTACGTCCGCCGCTTATTCCAATTAATCTGCTGGGAAGACTCTCAGTTGATTATTTCTCAATTGCTCCGTATTTTATTCAACAAACTCAACGATGATGTTTTAAATACCGAGATATCCAACCACGACCACGAACTACTGGCTTTAAGAAGACGCATCTCAACCACGCCGGAAAATTCCTGGAATATCTCCGACATGGCAGCCGAGTTACATATCAGTACCGGTTACCTGCAATTTTTATACAAACAGAAATTTGATATTTCCTGCATGGACGATGTCATAAATTTCCGCATATTAAAGGCCAGGGATTACCTGACCTACACATCGCACAATATTTCGGAAATCGCGGAAATGTGCGGTTACAACAACACCGAGCATTTCTGCCGTCAGTTCCATAAAATAGTCGGGGTTTCCCCCGGAAAATACCGCAAGGCGGGAGAATAGACATATTCTTCCGCCCTTTGTATATCTTAATACTTCAATATTTGTTTTAAGTCATCCGCAAACCAAACTTCCTTAACCTTCCCTTTATATCTTACAATTGCCGTACAAGCCCTGTCAGCACTTATGCTCACTGACACATTCCCTTTTTCTTCCCATTCAATATCTACACTAAAGCCTCCTCTTGCCCTTAGCCCTGTCACTTTGCCACGCTTCCATTCACTTGGCAGTGCCGGCAGGATTACAATCTCACCGTCATGGCTTTGCAAAAGCATCTCCGCAATTCCCGCAGTGCAGCCAAAGTTACCGTCTATTTGGAATGGCGGATGGTTATCAAAAAGATTCGGCAATGTGGAATTTGCAAGCAGTGCCCTCACATTTTCAAGTGCCTTATCACCATCCCATAATCTTGCCCAGAGGTTGATAATCCATGCCCTGCTCCAACCGGTGTGTCCGCCGCCCGATGCAAGCCGTCTTTCCAGTGTCTTAACCGCTGCCTTTGCCAGCCTTGGTGTCTTTATCATGCTGATTTGTGTCCCCGGATGCAACGCAAATAAATGCGAAATATGCCTGTGCCCCGGATCCACTTCTTCGTAATCCTCGTTCCACTCCATAATCTGACCGTATTTACCGATTTGCACCGGAGCCAGTTTTTCCAGTGCCTGCGGCATTTTTTCCAATACCGGATTGCTGTCTCCAAGAACATCCCCACATGTCAGACAGGCTTTAAACAATTCGCGGATAATCTGGTTGTCCATGGATGCTCCTTTGCAGACCACGCCTTTTTCCCCATTTGGCAAAATATATTCATTTTCCGGTGAAATGGTTGGACAGGTCACCAGATATTCCCCATCCTCTACCAGATAATCCAATACAAATTCTGCCGCTTCATACATCAGACTGCTGTACTCACGCAGGAATGCTTCATCCAATGTAAAACAGTAATGTTCCCAGATATGCAAACACAGCCATGCCGCACCAAGTACCCAGTAGGTTGAACTTAAGCACACATCCTGCGGTGCTGTATCTCCCCAGATATCCGTATTGTGGTGTGCCATAAAACCGCCACAGCCATACATCTGTCTTGCGGTCTGTCTTCCGTTCTTTCGCATACGCTCTATATGTTCTATCAAAGGCAGATGGCACTCGGACAGATTACAAACTTCTGCCGGCCAATAATTCATCTGCGCATTGATATTAATGGTATACTTACTTCCCCACATCGGAATCCGGTCCGCATTCCAAATCCCCTGCAGATTTGCAGGAAGACTGTCAGGACGGCTGCAGGAGATAAGAAGGTAACGGCCGAATTGGAAAAACCTCTCAATCTCATCATCTCCCACATCTAAGCTAACCCTGTCATACAATGCACGGTAATCCTTTATATGTTCATCCAGCAATTCTTCCCAGCTACACTCCGCCGCTTTTTCAAGCCGTGACAATGCCGTTTCCACCGGCTCCTTTTCCCGGAATGTCGTATCCGCCGCCAAAAGAATCGTTGCACTGTCCGCATTTTTTACCACAATACTGTTGCCGATGCCTTCCACACTTCCGCCATCTACAACCACCTTAACGGCACAACCAAGTTCCACAGCGCCTTTTCCGCCACAGACCGCCGTCATTACACAAGTATCCCTGCTGATAACTTCATTACGGTCCGATTGTGTATTAAATCCCGGATGTCTGTAAACCTGTGTCTCATAGGAGGATAAGTCCCATGTCATATCGCCCCGGGATAATTGCGTATGAAACGACAATGCTCCCGGTTTGTCTGCACTTAAGCGGACTGCCATAACGCCCTTCGGGCAAGAAGTTATGTACTGCCTTGTATAAGTCACTTCCTCTTTTTTATAAGATGTCGTTGCGACTGCTTTTTCAATATCCAGCCATCTGCAATAGTCCGTTATTTCTGTATCCCGGCCGTCAAATAAAAGATAGAGATTGCCAAGCGGTTCGTAATGCCTCTGGTTCTCCGGTGTCCCCGAAAGAGCCAGTGCACATAAATCCTGTGCTTCTTTTATCCGTCCTTCAAAGATCAGTTCCCTAATCTTTGGCAGATTCTCCTTTGCCGATTTATTGTTCCTATCCTGCGGACCGCCATACCAAACAGAGTCCTCATTTAAACGGATACATTCCGTGTACGGTGTCCCGTACACCATGGCTCCGAGTCTTCCGTTTCCAAGAGGCAGGGCTTCATTCCAATTGTCTGCCGGTGTGTTAAAATAGATTGTAGTATTATTTTTCATCTGCTCTCATACCTTCTTTACCCCAAATGTCGTTTGTGCATCAATTACTATCTGTGATCTTACCAATACCTTTCACATATTCCCGATATCGTCTGATAAATGTCGATTTGCTGACATTTAAATTATCTGCCGCCTGCTCACCGGTTAATTTCCCTTTTTCATATTCGCGGAATGTCTCCTGCATTTTCATGCTATCAATCTTAATGCGGCTACGCCCCTTGTATCTTCCGTCCTCTGCCGCCTTCTGTATTCCGTCCTTTCTTCGCTCCTCCAGATACTTACGCTCCTTTTTATACAGGGACATAAAAATTTCAAAACACATCTTACGGTTTGTATCATCAATCACAAATTGCTTTGTAATCAGGCTCTTGCCACTGCAAATAACCTCCAAAACCCTGCGGCAGATTACGGAACTGCGATTCCCCAAATCATCCAGTGAATCCACCTCTAAATCCTCTCCGCAATGCCTTAAAACATACAGACCGTCTCCTGAATATCTGGTATCCGTCCTAATCAACCACTCTAAACGGTTCAAATAATCCATATTGCAACTCTCAAGTAATACCCACAAATCCTCACGGTTCTCTCCCGGACTCCTCTCACTGATAAATACCGGAACCATATTCTCCCTAACATACACTTCCTTGCGCAAATCCAAATCCAGCCCGGGTATTCCCTGAAAAATCGGGGGTGCAAGAAGTTCGATTACCGGATAATCCGGCCGTATCGTATAGCAATAGGTCTCATCCTCACGCTCAATATACTCAATATCGGCCACATGATATGTGAATCCGTACTCATCATCCACACATATAATGCCGCTTGTTACCATCTCTCTCATAAATATCACCTCTTCATTAACTGCTCATAAGATGCCTTTACAATCTTTTCAAACCGCGCATGAAGCATATGCCGGTAAAAGCGTTTCTGTACATCCGTAATCAACGGTGTCTCATCAATCAAGGTCATCATCTCATCCATGTCTATTCTGCTGTATACCTTAAGCAATGCCTCATTACACTCCTTAAATTCCATACTGTGAATCACATCGTAATAGGAACTCTTCTTACCATGAAGTCTAACCTGTGATGTAGGAAAAGAATATACTCTCTTATCCGTCTCTTCTTCTGACTCCATAATTGCAATCATCATATCTTCATCCGTCAGATTTGGAAAAAGACAGGAACCGTTATCAAACACAGGTGCCATGCTATACTGATTATTCTCCTTGGTAAATCCCCAGTTAGAACCATGCCTGTCAAAATTACCCAAAAGAGCATCCACAATATATATTTCCCAGAACATCGAAATAGTATCTTCTACATCCGTAAGTTTGGAATTATCTCTTAACATCTGCATGATATCTTCGTATTCGTACTGATACCTCTCTTTATCCTTATCAAGAGTGCTCTCACCCACATCATTGAAAGGCACAAAATGCCTGCCATTTTCATTAAAGTCCTTACAGGCGACTACCTGTTCCCCTTTATAAAAGCCAAGATACGTCTCTTGTGTCTCATATCCTAACAATGCAAAAATATGCGAACCAATATATTCCGATATATGGTTATTCCTTATACCGAAAGCCGTCTTCTTCTGAAACTTAATCATATAATGACTGCCGTCTATTATGATACCGATTTTTCTCTCGGAACCGCCATAATATCTCCCGCTCAATGCTCTTCTGGAAAAATCCTGTGCCTGCATAAAACATTACCGCCTACTAATATATGTTAATCTGATTATATCCCCCTTCATCGCCAGTGTCAATAGGCTATGGTTTTATTTTTGACACTTTTATGTTTTTCCGTTTGCAACACACAAAAACATGCTGACTCTCCATTAGCCAAGTTGTATAATTATTTCCATAACAGTTTACCCAAATTTATCCGGAGGGACTTATGTACGAAATCCAGAAAAACAGTATGGCTTCTTATTACCAGAAAATGAAACTGCAGGGCGACCGTCTTGCGGATGATATCTGTAATGAACGTTTTTTTACAATACAAACATCTATTTTTGATATAATGGATGCTTTTTACAAAGAAAACCCGGACACTCCGACGATTCTTTTAAAGAGTCGCTTACATACTTTAATGGCAGAATATTTTGAGCCGGTTATTTTTGCATGCAATCCGTTTTTCTTTGAAATGGGTATGCGCGAAGCCGATTCCTGGGGACTTAGCAGTATCAATCCGGGGACATGGTTACATAAGCGTATCCGCAAAAAAATACACGCAGAGTATCCTGTCGTACCCGAACTGGAAAATCAATTTCAACCGGTATATGATTTGGAAGCACTCGGACTCTGTTCTGCCGATTCTTCGTTTGACGGGGACCATCATACTCTTGGTTATACCAATATGTTCCGGCACGGACTAAACGGACTGATTGCGCAGGCCACGGAGCAGATGGAACGATTTGATGCCGGCAGTGATGAATATTACTTCTGTCTGGCTGCGATTGAAAGTTGTCAGGCAGTGATTGCAATCGCCAATAAATTTGCGGATAAAGCTACTCAGATGCTCGCAGAGTGTACGGATGAAAACGAGAAGCACTTCCTTAGCATGATGGCAGAATCAGCATCTTACATTCCTGCCAATCCACCGCGTACCTTTTACGAAGGCTTGGCATTCCTGCTCTTTACAAGAGAAATCGCTTCTACTTTGGAAGCCATCGGGGTATCACAGCTTGGACATGTGGACAGACTGCTTCATCCGCTTTACGAAGCAGACCTTGCAAAAGGACGTATTACCGAAGATGAAGCAAGGGAACTTATCGGCATCTGGATGCTTCATACCGACATTAAGTTTGATTTGGAGCATAATTCCTGGCCGGAGACCAGCACCTGCATCCAGCTTGGCGGATGTGATGAAAACGAGACTCCTGTTTTCAATATAATAAGCCGAATGTTTATGGAAGAACATCACAAACTCGGCCTTATCAATCCAAAACTTAACTGCCGCTACTCCTCGGATTCTCCTGATGAATATCTGAAGGCCGCAGGCGAAATTATGTTAAAAGGCCATAACAATTTTGTTATGATTAACGATGAGATTATTATTCCGGGATTGATTAAGAGCGGTGTAGAGCAAAAAGATGCCCGCCTCTATGTAAACGGCGGTTGTCAGGAGACCATGATCGAAGGCTTTGGTCACACCGAGGGGGTTGCTTTCTATGCTTCCATGCCCCGTGTGCTGGATTTATTTTTGCAGGGTGATGGCGGTGGATTTGTAAAATCCATGACAGACTATGATTCTTTTGATGCTTTCTATAAAGATTTTATGGACGCACTCAAAGGATTTTTCTATAAAATGATTGACTGGCGCAACACCCGCCAGAAATACTATAAGCAGATGACCGTGGCACCGTTTTTTTCCGCAACCCAGACGGGCTGTATCGAAAACGGCACGGATTATTCCCACGGCGGTGCAAAGTATAATTTTTCCACAATTTCCTTAATCGGACTCGGTACGCTTTCTGATTCCCTTTATGCAATTAAGGAATTGGTATTTGAACAAAAGAAAGTGACTCTGGATGAACTGGGCACGATTTTGAAAAATAACTGGGAAGGCAATGAACTTTTAAGAAGGCTTGCCGTTTCCCTTCCGAAATACGGACACAATAACAAAGATGCCGATGCCATGGCGGCAAAGTTCTTAAGCGACTTTACCGGGTTACTCAGCGTAAAAACAAATGAGCGTGGCGGCACCTACATCCCGAGCCTGTTTGTCTATTATCATTTTGAAACTTTTGCGCGCTGTCTGCGTACCACACCGGATGGCAGAAAAGCGTTTGAACTGATTAGTGCAGGAGCCGCACCGGGCAATTTAAAACCGATACCGGATGTCACCACTCCGGTAAAATCCATGCAGAACGTGGACTTTACGATGTGTGGCGGCGGAAGCGCGGTTTTGGATGTAAAACTGCCGCTTACAAAAAGCATGAATGCAGAACTCTTTGCTGCATTTATCCGTGCCTGCGGTAACTACCACTGCCCGACCATCCAGCCAAATGTGGTATCGCAGGAAGAACTTCTGGATGCCAAGTTACATCCTGAGAAGCACAAGAATCTGATTGTAAGAATCTGCGGTCTCTCTGCTTACTTCGTGGCACTGACAAACGAAGTGCAGGATGAGATTATTGCAAGAAATATGTATAGTATGTAAAGGTAAAACATGAACTCTCTGACAGGAATCATTTTTGACATCCAGCATTTTTCCGTAAACGACGGCCCCGGAATCCGCACCACGGTATTTTTCAAGGGCTGTCCTTTGCGTTGCTTGTGGTGCCATAATCCGGAGTCCTATACCTTTGATACGCAGGTCATGTTCCATAAGGAGCACTGCGTGCAG
This sequence comes from Lachnospiraceae bacterium, assembly GCA_045586245.1. Classification (GTDB taxonomy): domain Bacteria; phylum Bacillota; class Clostridia; order Lachnospirales; family Lachnospiraceae; genus RGIG8767. Next base: position 12,698 of record JAZMZZ010000220.1, read on the forward strand.
TGCGGTATGTGCAATACCGATATCGCACTCTGCCCAACGGGCGCCAAAAAAATTGTCGGCCGTAAAGTGACGGTTGATGATGTTTTAGCCAACGTCCTTGAAGACACCCATTTCTATGAATCTTCCGGTGGCGGTATAACCTTATCGGGCGGCGAGCCGATGGCCCAGCCTGCGTTCGCCCTTTCCCTTGCCAAAGCCGCAAAAGAAAAAGGTCTCCATGTGTGTATGGAAACCTCGGGTTTTTGTAGTAGCGAATCTTTGAAAGAGATTCAGCCATATATTGATATATTTTTATTCGATTATAAAGCCACAGGCGATGAAGCCCATCTTGCTTTTACCGGCGTGTCGCAGGAACTCATTTTACAGAATCTGTATATGCTCGATGATCTCGGTGCCGATATTATCCTGCGTTGTCCAATGATACCCGGGTATAATATTACCGATGAACATATAAATGGTATTATTGATGTAGCCTCTAAGCTTAGGCATCTGTCAGAGATTCATTTGGAGCCGTATCATAATATCGGTGTGTCAAAGAGAATTGGGCTTGGCATGCGTGAAGGAACCGAAATGATTACACCGCCGGATAGGGATGAGATGATTGCGAATGCGGAGAGGATACGTCAAAAAACTAATATTAATACATTCGTTATGTAAGTCGCTCTTTAAAGAGCGACTTTTTTCGTCATTTTGCCCTATTGCTTTACAATATCTCCCATGCTATTATCATACCAATCGGAAGCAGTCTTGCTTCCAACACTACAAAAGAAAATCTTACGCCGGCAGTTCGCCGGAAATTTCAATCAAACTAATTTCATATCAAGGAGGACAGATCTATGTCAAAAACAAATGTACAATCCATTAATGCGCCACTTCCATACCGGAAATATCTGCCCGAAGTAACCACAGAGACCCACAGACAGTTTTTGCAGGCTACCGGAAAGGTCGATTATAATCCGACCAACAACTATATGTTTCAGGCACTCTTTCAGGAAAACACGGAAGCACTTACCAATCTCATCTGCTCCATTCTCCACTGGCCCCGCTTTAAAGTAAAATCCCTCGAAATTACCAACCCCATTATTTTAGGAAAGTATATTGAAAACAAGACTTTTATTCTGGATATCAAAGTACTTTTAAACGATAATACGATTGTCAATCTTGAGATGCAACTTAATAATTACAATAATTGGCCGGAACGTTCACTTGGCTATCTGTGCCGCAACTTTGACAATCTCAATAAAGGCGACGACTATTCCAATACCAAGGCTGCTATTCATATCGGTTTTCTCGACTTTACTCTTTTCCCATACTTACCTGAATTCCACGCTACATACAAAATACAGAATATCAAAAATCACAATATTTATACTGACAAATTTATATTACATGTGATAGAATTAGATAGTATCCATATGGCAACAGAGGAAGACCGCAATCATGAGATTGATAAATGGGCCGCCCTCTTTAAAGCAACAACCTGGGAGGATATCCGTATGTTAAGCAATGATAATCCAACTTTAGAATCTGCAGCAGAGACATTATACCAACTAAACATGGACGAACAGCTCCGCGAGACTTGCGAACGCTTCTATAAGGCGGAAGCCCGCGAACGTGGTTTTAAGAATAATATTGCAAGACTTACTAAGGAGAATGAAGAACTCACCAAAACTCTTGCTGAACAACAGGCAGAAATCACCAGACTTAAAGCACTTTTAGAATCACACAATATAACTGAATAATATATCTCTCAAAAAGTGGGCTATGCAAATGCATAGCCCACTTTTTGTTATAGTTGCAATAAATACCTAATTCCCCGAACTCTTATAATATTTCAAACTATACTTCCAAAACCAATAAGCAAGCAGATACATTCCTATCCCGATTACCGGAGTCAGATACATAAAAACTTCCGGGTACTGCGCCATGTCCGGCTTATGCAAAAGATATTGTGCCGGAAAATAGTTTACAAAGGCAAACGGTACCACAAAAATCATGCACGCCTGTATTCCTTTATTAAAAATACTGATGGGATATCCTGCAAACTTACGCATGTTAAAATAGAACAATTCTTTTAAACTTCCCGTTTCCAAAAGATAAATATTCAGCGTTGCCAAAAACAAGAATATCGCCCCCTGAATTAAAACACCTCCCAGAATCGTAAACAGATAATAGATTACATTCCACAAATTCCATACGATTCCGACTTTGTTTGCCGATATGATAAACAGAGTAATTCCAAGGCCGCCATGTCCCACCGCTGCAAACCAGTCTGCATTGGTGAAAATAAGCTGAAAAAGCAATCCTCTGGGTCTTAAAATGAACCTGTCGAATTCACCGTTTCTTACAATTTTCCAGAAGTCACGCAGTCCTGTGAAAAAGATAATCATGATTCCGTACGTCAAAAACAACAGACTGTACAAAAATAACATCTCATAAATATCCCATCCACCCAGCGTTCCGAATTTTAAAAGTGTAAAGTAAATAACAATGATTCCCGTAGCCTCTCTAAGAAACACTGTCAGGGAACTTAAAAGAGCATCCGACCGATACTGAAACCACGCTTTTATTATTGTCTTGGTATACACACCCATTACATGTAATGTATCATTTTTCATCTTCCTAACCTCCCTGCACTACCAGTTTCTTCTGACCTTTTTTCCAAAGAAAAGTCCCCAGAAGATGAATCAACACAATCCATATCAATTGTATCCCACACTGTCTTGCAATTTCCTGATAGGAAAGCTGTCCCAGATAAATCTGTATCGGCGTAAAATAGATGCATGGGAACGGTGTAAACTGCAAAATCCCATACACCCACTCCGGCATAAACCATAGAGGTATCATGGTTCCCGACAATACATTTACAAAAACATCCTTTATCGTGGACACACTCCAAATATTAATTGCCCAGAAGGATACCGTCTGCACCACAAAACTGATGGTCCACAGCACACCATACCCCAATGCCGCACTCACTAAAAACAACAAAAGCATAGCCATATCTTTGGGTGGTTGTATCCCAATAAGTACGATGGACAACATTAATGCCGGTGTAAAATGAAATATTACATTAAACGCTGCATTCCCCATATTTTCAAACAGTATTCTTCCCCGAAAACTTACCGGACGCAAAAATTCATTTGCAATACTTCCGTCCATTACTTTATACGGTAAAAAATAATCATCCACATAG
>JAZMZZ010000221.1:0-7794 GCA_045586245.1 Lachnospiraceae bacterium
TACACGTTATCAGGCAGAAATTGCGCAGGAAGTTGCAGACGGTAATATGATGGTTGAGGTTACCCCAAGAGGTGAAAATGACCTTATGGGCAAAGCATTATTACAGATGGTTACCCGGAACAGAAGTACTCTTGGCGATATTAAGGAAGCTGCTTATCAGGTAACTACGAGTTCTTCCCAGGTAGCAAGTGCTTCTGAAGCATTGGCACAGGGCTCTACTGAGCAGGCAAGTGCGATCGAAGAAATTACGGCATCCATTGATGATGTGGCTGAAAAGACAAAACAGAATGCTTCACAGGCAAATGCGGCAGCAGAGATGATGGGAAATACCATCGGCCAGGTGCAGAAGGGTAATGCAGAGATGCAGAGAATGGTTGAGGCTATGCTGGAAATCAACGATGCATCTGAGAATATTTCCAAGATTATTAAAGTAATTGATGATATTGCTTTCCAGACGAACATCCTTGCATTGAATGCAGCTGTAGAAGCGGCAAGAGCAGGGGATGCCGGCAAGGGATTTGCAGTGGTAGCCGAAGAGGTTAGAAATCTTGCAGCAAAGAGTTCCGCAGCCGCTGCAGAAACAGCTGAGATGATTCAGGATTCTATTAAGAAAGTAGAAATAGGAACAAGCATTGCCAATACAACAGCGATTACTTTAGATGAGATTACCGAAGTTGTTAAGAAGAGTGAAGGTATTGTTACACAGATTGCAGAAGCTTCTAATTATCAGGCTACGGCAATTGCCCAGATTGACCGTGCAATCGAACAGGTTTCACAGGTAGTACAGAACAACTCTGCTACCAGTCAGCAGTGTGCGGCGGCAAGTGTTGAATTATCAGGACAGGCAAGCCGGATGCGTGATCTGGTATCTGTATATAAACTGGATGACAATCAGGATGCCTATGCGCAGGAAGAACCGGTAACGGGATATTACTCAAATGTATCAGATAATGAGCAGATTATTTCCTTAGGAGAAGGATTTGGGAAATATTAAAGCGTAAGAATTAGGAAAGGCATACCGGTATTTTGGATTGATACCGGTGTGCCTTTTTTGTATTATATAGTGAAAAAAACAATTTCCGGTTGGAGGATGAAAGTGGATAATACGGGATTAATAATAGAGAGTTTGCAAAAGATAGAAGGCATAAATGCAGAACAGGGTATTTTATATTGTAACGGTGAAGAGGCATATATAGAAATACTTCGTGCTTATTGTGATGATTGGGAGAGCGGAGTAATACAGGCGGACGAGTTGTATGCAGAGGATGATTGGAAAAACTATACCATTACCGTACATGGCTTGAAAAGTGCGCTTTTTAGCATTGGAGTGTGTAATCTTTCCGAGATGGCAAAGCAGTTGGAGTATGCCGGAAAGGAAAACCGTACAGACTATATCAGGGAGCACCATAAGGAGTTTGCAGACAGTTACAGGACTTTTTTTAATGCACTGATAAAAAATGAATGGATTTGCAGCATGGAAGAAGAGGATGCAGAACCAACAGAAGAAATAAGTGATATTTCATCCGGGCGATTTGATAAAATCATTGCGGATATGGAAGAAGCTGTATTTTCATTTGATACGGAAGTTTTGATAAAATATGTGGAAGAATTGGAGCAGTTTTGCTATAAAGGTTGTGCCCTGAAAAATATTTTGGCTCCGGTAAGAAGAAAGATTGAGATGTATGATTTGATTTCTGCCGTGGAAATGCTCGCGAGCCAAAAAAAGGAAATGGATGAGTAATATATGTATGAGTTTTAATGATGTATTGACAAAACTGAATGATTTTATGTACACCTATGTGTTAATCATCATGCTGATTGGTGTAGGTTTGTATTTTACGGTAAGGACAAGGGGCGTACAGTTCCGGCTTATAAAAGACGGGATAAAATCCATGATGGAAAAAGCCCAAAAGGATGAGAGTGGAGAAAAGAAAGTTTCTTCGTTTCAGGCACTTATGATTTCGACTGCTTCCAGGGTCGGAACCGGGAACATTGCCGGAATTGCAACGGCTATTGCAACCGGAGGACCGGGAGCTGTATTTTGGATGTGGGTTACGGCTTTAATCGGAGGTGCCAGTGCATTTGCGGAAAGTACACTTGCACAGATATACAAAGTAAAACAGGACGGACAGTTTAGGGGCGGTCCGTCGTATTATATGGAAAGAGCACTGGGAAAACGCTGGCTCGGAGTTTTATTTTCCGTTCTTATGATTACCTGTTTTGCTTATGGATTTAATGGTTTGCAGTCTTATAATATGTCTTCTGCATTACAGTATTATATTCCGGATTATTCCCATACAATGGGGCCAATGATTGTCGGACTGGTTATTGCTGTTGCAACAGCGCTTGTTATTTTTGGCGGTGCAAAGAGAATCGGTTTCTTTAGTTCCGTAGTGGTTCCGATTATGGCAGGCTGCTATATTTTGCTCGGAATAGTTACCATGATAATGAATATCCGGGAACTTCCTGCGGTATTTGCACTTATTTTTAAAGAAGCCTTTCATGTGCGTGCAATGATGGGTGGTTTTGCCGGAAGCGCAATTGTTATCGGTATTAAGAGAGGACTTTTTTCCAATGAGGCCGGTATGGGTAGTGCACCGAATGCATCGGCGTCTGCAGATGTGGAGCATCCGGTGAACCAGGGACTGGTACAGGTTATTTCCGTTTTTATTGATACGATTCTGATATGCTCGGCAACAGCCATGATGTTATTTACTTCCGGAGTGGAGGGTGTCAGTGGGGAACTGGACGGAATACCTTTTGTACAGGCTGCCGTGAAAGCAAATGTCGGGGAATTTGGAATTCATTTCATTACGTTTTCCATTTTTGCATTTGCATTCAGCAGTGTTATCGGAAATTATTTTTACGCAGAATCCAATATATTGTTTATTAAAAACAGTAAGTTTTTGCTGTTCCTGTTCCGTATTACCTGTATTGTTGCGGTATTCCTTGGCGCACAGGCGGACTTTGCGCTGGTATGGAATCTGGCCGATGTTACAATGGGATTTATGGCAATTGTAAATATTATTGCAATATTTCTGTTGCGCAAGACTGCAGTTGCGGCACTTGATAATTATGAACAGCTGAAAAAACAGGGAATAAAACCGGTATTTGATGAAAAAGCAATTGGTCTTAGCGGAACGGTTTGGACGAAGGAAGAGTAAAAGAATAATAAAAAAGTACAGATATTCTTGCATTACTTGGACATTCAAAGTATAATGTGAGTAATAGGATAAAAGTACCATCATACAACTTGGGATACGAAAGAGAGGACTACTATGGCTAAGAGGGTTACAAAGGATTTATCAATAAAGAAAAATGCGGATGCAAGTAAAAATGCTTCGGCCATGACCGGTATTTTCATTATGAATTTGGTATTGGTTGCAGCATACTTTATAGAAGTATTAAAGGGTGCACGCCAGATGTCGTCATATATCGTTATTGCGGCATTGTGTATTGCTCCCTGTATTCTGGCATCCATCGTGTTTATTCGTAAGAAAGAAGCAGTTAGTATCCGCTACATAATGGGTATCGGATTTGCGCTGTTATATGGATATATCATGTTTACGGCAGCGTCTGACCTTACATTCTGCTATATCATTGTGGCGTTTGTAATGTTGCTTATATATGTTGATTTTAAGTTTTTGCTTATTTTAGGTGCGTATTCAATTGCCTTAAATATTATCCGTGTAGTTATGATTGCTATGCAGGGCAAATTGGTGGGGGATGCACTTACCAATGCAGAAATTGCAATTGCATGTATTTGTTTGACCATAGCATTTTCATTAATTGCTATCCGCAAGATGGAAAAGATTAATCAGGCCAATATTGATAAGGCAGATCAGGGTAAGAATCAGGCAGATACTTTATTAAAGACGACATTGAATGTAGCATCTTCCATGACAGAGAATATTAATGATGCCATGAGTGAGACAGAAACATTAAAAGAAGCCATTGATGCGACCCAGCAGGATATGGAACGTCTGACCGATGAAGTGAATTTCTCAGCAGAGGCGATTGATATCCAGAAGCAGAGTACGGAAAAAATCAATGTACATATCCAGAATGTGGAAGCATCAGTCCGCTCTATTACGGATGAAGTTGCCAGTGCAGAAGAAAACTTAAATACCGGCAATGAGATTATGAAGGAACTTTTAGAGCAGGTTAAGATTTCGGAACAGTCCAATGAATTGGTTGCACAGAAGATGGCAGGTTTAAAAGTGTGTGCAGCGAAGATGCAGGATATTATGGGTCTTATCGGCAGCGTTGCCAATCAGACAGGACTCCTTTCACTCAATGCTTCTATTGAAGCAGCAAGAGCCGGTGAAGCCGGAAGAGGATTTGCGGTTGTTGCAGGTGAGATTTCAAACCTTTCTTCACAGACCAATAGTGCAACCAGTGAGATTAATACATTAATCGAAGATATGGTAGCGTCTGTAGGTGAAGTGACTGAGGCGATGGATACCTTGCTGGAATGCAGCCGTTTGCAGAACCAGTATGTGGATACTACGGCAGAGAGTTTTGAAAAGATTCATAACAGCACACAGACCATTGTGGAGCAGGTATCTAACTTACGCGAGACAGTCGATATCGTTATGGAAGAAAATAAGCAGGTTGCAGATGGTATTGAAAATGTAGCGAACGTTACACAGAAGGTTATGGATAATGCCAACGAGACACTGGCAAGTTGTAATACCAACTTGCAGAGCATTGCAAGAGTTTCCGATATTATGAATACACTGACTGAGGAAGCTGCTAAATTGCAGTAATTATAGGAGTTTTATCAGACAATGTAATATAGTGATGAAAATAAGAGACCTCCGATGGAATTCGGAGGTTTCTTTTGTTTGTAAAAGTGGTAAAATAAGGGCGTGAGAGATGAGGCTGCGGGAGAGAGTATGAAAGAGCGTTATTACATTCTGGACGAGATAAGAGGAATTACCTTATGCAGTATGATTTTGTATCATACGGTATGGGATTTGGTATATATTTTCGGCTATGACTGGAAATGGTATCAGACCGATGTGGCATTTTTATGGCAGCAGAGTATTTGCTATACTTTTATTCTGCTATCGGGATTTTGCTTTTCTCTTGGGAAAAAGAAATTCAAAAGAGGCCTGATAGTATTTGGAGCCGGTATTATAATATCCCTTGTAACGGAAATTTTCATGCCCCAAAACAGGATACGGTTTGGCGTGCTGACATTGCTAGGAAGTTGCATGCTGATTGTGGCATTGGCAGAAAAAGCGAGGGATATTTTTAGAAAAAAGAGGAATGATGAAATCGTTGCAGAAAATGAGAAGAACTCGATATCTTCCATGGCTTGGGCTATATGCAGTCTGATTCTATTTGTGTTAACCAGAAGAGTGAATCAGGGAGTGCTTGGATTTGCGGGTGTAACGGTGGCACGTCTTCCACGCGCATTATACAATATGGGTGAGTTTGGGAATTTCCTCGGATTTACGGAGCCGACTTTCTACTCGACGGATTATTTTTCATTGATTCCGTGGCTGTTCTTATTTTTGACGGGATATTATTTGTTCCAATGGATGGAAGAAAAGCAGTGGATTCATAGTTTGGGACAGGCGGTTTCAATCGGAGCATGGATTAGGCCGGTTGGCAGACATTCACTGATTATATATCTCTTGCATCAGCCGGTTGTTTATGGATTGTTGTATCTGCTTTCGGCAATTCATTTGTTATAGGCATAACAGAAATGTATATTACGGCAGTAGACGGGCACCCTTTAATAAAAAAGGAAGGAAGCCTATGTGTACTGCCGTTTCATTTGTTACAAAAGATTTTTATTTCGGAAGAAATCTGGATTATGAGTATTCCTATGAGGAAGCGGTTACCGTGATGCCAAGAAATTATAAGCAGACGGGGCGAAGAAATCATGGAAACCGCTATGCCATGATTGGGATGGCCTATGTCGTGGAAGAATATCCGCTTTTTTATGATGCGGTAAATGAAAAAGGGCTGGGCATGGCAGGACTTTTGTTTGCCGGAAATGCAGTGTATTCGCATGAGAAAAAGTTGAAAAAAGATAATATAGCAACGTTTGAATTGATTCCGTGGATTCTGGGACAATGCGCGGATGTGGAGGAGGCAAAGAAGCAGCTTGGACGGATTCATCTGACGGACGAAGCATTCAGTGAGCAGTTGCCGCCATCCCCTTTGCACTGGATGATTGCGGATAAGGAAAAGAGCATTGTCGTGGAGGCGGTGGCGGAGGGATTAAAAATATACGATAATCCGGTCCATGTACTGACGAACAATCCGACCTTTGACTTTCAAATGATGAATCTGAACCGGTATATGGGGTTGTCGGCAGAAGAACCGGTAAACACATTTGCAAAAGAGGCCGGATTGGTCCCTTACAGCCGTGGTATGGGAGCGATGGGGCTTCCGGGAGATTTGTCGAGTACCTCGCGTTTTGTAAAAGCGGCTTTTACAAGGATGAATTCGGTGTGCGGCGAGTCCGAGGAAGAAAGCGTAAGCCAGTTTTTTCATATTCTGGGGGCGGTGTGTCAGCAGAGAGGATGCGTGCGAATCAGAAGCGACAGAGGGGAGTCGGAAAAGGCAGTCACTTTGGAGGCCTACGAAAAAACCATCTATTCCTCCTGTTGCAATGCCGCAAAAGGAATTTATTATTACATTACCTACGATAACAGTTGTATTACGGCTGTGGATATGCATAAGGAGAATTTGGACGGAGACAGTCTGGTGACTTACCCAATAATAAGAAAACAGCAGGTAAATTGGCAGAATTAGTATTGCGTTGATACAGTAAATAGAAAAAGAATCCGCAGGTATGCATGGATGCATGGCGGATTCTTTTTTACGTTGTAATTATATATTTTTTTGCAAAATATCCAGGGTATGTGCGCCCGCGCCGATTAAATCCATACGCTCGCAGGTGCTTAAATGATACTGAATGAATAATTGGAATTCTTCCTCTGAAAGCTGGTTCAAAAACGGACGGATGTAATTGGCCGCACCGTCGGGTGAGATGATTTTAAGGCGTGTAAGACCGGTGGCGGCATTTAGCTTATCAATATCCTCAATCCGCATGTAATCATACAAATGCTCGGGCAGGGACAGCGTCTGGAAGGTGTCCGAAAAACGTTCCTGTTCCATGCACTCTATGGCATGACGCTCCTTAAACGCATAGGTAATTACGCTGTACTCATTCATGCAATAGGCAACCAGAATGATTCCGCCGGGTTTGGTAACGCGCTTTGCTTCCAGCAATGCTTTTTGCTTATCTTCAAAGCCGAATAAATGGTACATCGGCCCGAATAACAAAGTCACATCAAAGGTATCGTCCGCCAGTTTTTTCAAGTTCAGGGCGTTGCCCTGCATGGCTTTTACGGAACTGTTTTTCTGCTTTAAGATACCGAGATTGTATTTGACAAGTTCCACGGCGGTCACATCAAATCCCTCTTCGGCCAGAGCTACGCTGTAGCGTCCCGTTCCGGCACCGATGTCAAGGATTTTGATGTCGGCGTTGTCTTTTCCCAGAGTGGCAATCATTTCATGAATATACTTCATGGAGGTAATGAACTCCACCTGTCCATGTCTGGAATTCAATCGTTTTTCTTCATTAAATTTGTTGTAGTATTCTTCTAATTTTGTCATAATGGATGTATTATAGCACATTCGGAGGAGTTTATGAATACAGAACAGATTGCACAGGGCGTTTTGCTGTATGATTTACCCAAATGGGGCAGGGAGATAACGATAAAGGGCATTCTTTTTGATATGGACGGCGTGATTCTGGATACGGAGAAG
>JAZMZZ010000222.1:0-9513 GCA_045586245.1 Lachnospiraceae bacterium
CCAATCTGCAATGCCTGTTCTGCTCCCGTTTCATTTTCATTTTTCATACGGTTACTACCCGGACTTCTCCGGTTATATTTTATACAAAGTTCCATCAGTTCCTCCTCAAACTCCTTAACTGCCGGCAAAATATACGCTCCCTGTGCAATCAGCCGGTTACAGCCAACACTTAACACATCATCCACCCTGCCCGGCAATACCCATATTTCCTTGCCCTGCTCCAAAGCCATATCCACCGTAATCAATGTTCCGCTTTTCTCCCGCGCTTCCATTACCAGCAGAATATCCCCGAGCGCACTGATAATACGGTTGCGGAGCGGAAACAAACCTGCTGCCGGCTGCGTCCCCGGGAAATATTCACTGATTATTCCTCCATGCTGCGGAATCCGGCCGTATAATTTTATATGTTCCTGCGGATAGCAAATATCCACTCCACACCCCAATACCGCATATGTCCTTCCGCCGCACGCAATTGCCGTTTCCTGTGCAATACCGTCTATTCCCCTTGCCATACCGCTTATTATGGGAAGTCCCATACCGGCCATCATCCTGCAAAATTCCCTGGTCTGTTTCTCCCCATAATAAGAATGCTTCCGCGTTCCCACAACCGACACGGTCAATTCCTCTTCGCATGGAAGACTGCCTTTTACAAAAAGTCCCATCGGGGCATCTGCCGTTTCCAGTAATCTTTTGGGATACTCCTTGTCATAAATACTGTAGTAAAAAATGCCTTTTTTCTCAAAATCACGCATTTCCTGTGCCGGATTCTTCCTCTCACGTCCTTCCAAAAACAAACGGCACTGCGAAGGTTTTAATATCTTCATCAACTCACTTTCGGGAGCATGATACAATGCCTGCACATTCCCAAAATACTCCACAAGCTGCCCGACTGTCTTTCTTCCGATTCCTCTTAAGGAATGCAGGAAAAACATTATTTCCTTATTGCTCATCCATCCACATCCCTTCCTGCGTCCGGTAGCACACCGCCTCTGCCAGATGTTGGGTTTTTATCCTGTCATCCCCCTCCAAATCCGCTATGGTCCTGGCGACTTTTAAAGTTTTATGATACGAACGTGCACTAAGATTCATATGATAAAAAACATCCTCCATATACCTTTGCTCTTCTTTACCCAAGGCGCAATATTTCTTAATTTCCCTTGCTCCGATATCCGAATTAAACCTAAGTGCGCTCCCCGCAAACCTCTTCTCCTGCCTTTCTCTTGCCCGCATAACCATTTTTCTCATTTGCACACTGCCCATGGACCCCTTTTTAGCATTCAAATCTTTGATATCCACCATCTGTGCTGCCACATTCAAATCAATCCTATCGCGGATTGGTCCGGAAATTTTATTCTGATACCGCCTAATTTCCTTTTCACTGCACCGGCATCTGGTCTTATCCGGAAAAAAACCGCACGGACAGGGGTTACAGGCTGCCACCAGCATAAAATTGGCCGGATAAAAATATGTCCCGTGGCTTCTGGCTATCTGAATTGTTTTCTCCTCCAAGGGCTGCCGCATAATCTCGATACAATCACGCCCAAACTCCGGCAATTCATCCAAAAAAAGAACGCCTCTATGGGACAGGCTGAGTAATCCGGGCTTGGGAATATTCCCACCACCCGCAAGTGCCGATACCGTAGTGGTATGATGCGGCGCAATAAAAGGCCTGGAGGTTATCAGGCATCTTTTGGAATCCAAAAGCCCGGACACGCTATAAATTGCAGACACCTCCAAACTTTCTTCCAACGTAAGCGGAGGCAGAATCCCCGGAATTCTTCTGGCTATCATGGTTTTCCCTGCACCCGGTGCACCGGTTATGGACATATGATGAAAACCGGCCGCCGCAATCAGGGCTGCCCTTTTACAGGCTTCCTGCCCTACAATATCCTCAAAATCTTCCGTTTCTTTGTCCGCTTCCTTAAAAAGTTCTGAAAGCCGTATCTTTTCCGGTTCCACATCCGGATTATCTTTTATGGAAAAATAGTCCACTACCTGTACAAAATCCTCTACTCCAATCACTTTTATTCCTTCTATTACCGCGCCCTCCGATGCATTCCCCTTAGGCAGAATACAGGTTGTAATACCTTTATCTGCCGCCTCCCTGACAATCGGAAGGACTCCCTTAACCGGTTTGATTTCCCCGTTTAATCCCAGTTCCCCGACAATGCATACATTGTCCACATACTCCGGCGGAATGTGCCCAAGCGAAACCATTATTCCGACTGCAATCGGCAAATCATATGCCGTTCCTTCCTTTCTTATATTTGCCGGGGAAATATTAACCGTAATATGGACCGGCGGAAGCACAATTCCGCAATTGCGCAATGCAACCCTTACCCGCTCCCTGGCTTCTTTTACCTCTGCCGATAGCATCCCCACCATATCAAAGGCAGGCATGGTTTTGACAATATCCACTTCTACCTGTGTCAAAATACAGCCGATTCCGTGAATACTCCCTGTTGTTACCGTTGAAAACATAGTATTCCGTTACTCCTTATTCAAATATTATTCTTGTGAAATCACCGGCGAAACGCCGAAAGATTATAGATGGGACAGTTCTGTCTTCTGCAACGATATCACATTACATCCGGCACAACAATTATTTTTTTAGCGATTTGTAATTTTCTGCGAAAGCACCAAATAACATGTGTTATATTTGTGCAGTCATGATATTTTGAGTTCTTATCATAGTCTGCTTTTCCCTCGTCATAATGCACAAAACAGAACGAAAAAACGGATACTCCCTATTAGGAAGTATCCGCCCTATTTAAAACAATTTCATTTCCATTGCATCCGGATCAACCGCAAACTGTATTGCCGTCTCCTTCGTAATCTTTCCTTCAAAATATAACTGCTGGATGGAATCATCCATGGTAATCATGCCCAATTTACGGTTAGTCTGCATAACCGATGTTAACTGGTGTGATTTACCTTCACGGATTAAATTGCGCACCGCATTATTGGAATGAAGCACCTCAAATGCCGCAATACGTCCGTTACCATCCGCTTTTGGAAGAAGTTGCTGTGAAATAACCGCTTCCAATGTGTTCGCAAACTGTACCCTGATCTGTTGCTGCTGATGCGGTGGGAAGACATCTATTACACGGTCTACCGTACTTGCCGCACCGATGGTATGTAATGTGGAAAGCACAAGATGTCCCGTCTCTGCTGCCGTAATGGCAACCGAAATCGTCTCAAAATCTCTCATCTCGCCTACCAGAATCACATCCGGATCCTCACGAAGAGCCGCACGAAGTGCACTGGCATAGGAATGCGTGTCCAAACCGATTTCACGCTGATTTACAATGGACAAATCATGACGGTGCAAATATTCAATCGGATCTTCCAATGTAATAATATGTGCATCCCTGTTATGATTTGCTTTATCAATAATGGCTGCAAGCGTAGTGGATTTACCGCTTCCGGTCGGTCCTGTAACCAGAACAAGACCTCTCTTACTCTGATACAAATCAATTACCGATTCCGGTACGCCCAATGCTTCCGGTGAAGGAATCTCAGAGCTTACCAATCTGAATGCCAACGCAACCGTTCCACGCTGTTTGAATGCATTTACACGATATCTGCCCAATTCCGGAATGGAATAGGAAAAGTCCAATTCACCACGTTCTTCAAAACGTTCCTTCTGAGCCTCTGTCATAACACTCAAAAGAACCTCCAGCGTATCTCCCGGCATCATTCGCTCATACGGCATGGTTTTTAATTTGCCGTTTACACGCATTTTCGGAGGAATGCCGACCGTAATATGTACATCGGATGCCTTGTTCTCCCAGGCAGTCTGTAATATTTCCCTGATAGTTGCCATATCAAATACCTCTTTTACCTTTGTATATCATTACTTTATCACGTTTTAAATAAAATAACCATTGTTTTATCCCGAAAATATGAGGAAAGGCACTTTCACTGTCCGAGGGGCATAAAATATAGAAAAGAACTTCGGAGGTCCAAATGAAAACATTCCAGCAGCCTCTGCAAAAAGAGGAGGAAGACAGGTACCTTCATCTGCTCAAACACGGGACCTTGGCAGAAGCACAGGAAGCCAAAGAAATTCTGATTACCCGGAATCTGCGGCTTGTCGCCCATATTGCCAAAAAATATCAAAATACAGATGTTGAAATGCAGGATCTTCTTTCCATAGGAACCATTGGTTTAATCAAAGCCATACTCTCCTATGACTCCGATAAAAATTCCAAGCTTGCCACCTACGCAGCAAAGTGCATTGATAATGAATTATTGATGATGCTCAGAAACCGGAAAAAAACATCCCGTGAGGTCTCTATCTATGAACCAATCGGTACTGATAAAGAAGGCAACGAAATCAGCCTGTTGGATATCCTAAAACAGGAACAGACAGACATCGTCGATGAAATGGACCGAAGCGAAAACATCCGTCTGCTAAAAAGCATCATCGATAAATGTTTAAACGAACGCGAAAAAGAAATTATTCTTCTGCGTTACGGCTTAATCACAGGAAACGAAGTAACCCAACGTGAAATTGGTGAATATTTTAATATTTCGCGAAGTTACATTTCCCGCCTTGAAAAGCGGGCATTGCAAAAACTACGCGCCGAATACGAGCGCTTGGGACACACCGGACCATAAATTATTCATCCAAAATAAAATGTGACATCACATAATTAGCAACATCCGTCCCTTTTTTTGATAAACAGAGTCTGTCACTTCGTTGCAATAACAATCCGTCTTTTTTGAGTTGTTCTATTTCATCACCATATACTTCTTCCAAGGCTATGTGAAATTGCCGCTTAAATGTATGGATGGATACTCCCTTTTTTAGCCGCAATCCTAAGAACATATACTCTTCCATTTTATCATTCTTTGTAAGCACATGAGCTTCATCCTCAATATTATGTATCGGATTATGCAAGTACTGTTCCATATCGGAAGTATTCTTATAGCGGCGTCCCTCAAAATAGGATGAGGCTCCCAACCCCAAACCCAGATATTCAATCCCGGTCCAGTAGGTCAAATTATGCCGGCATTCGTATCCTTTTTTTGCATAATTGGATATCTCATACCGTTCATATCCGGCTTTTTTTAAAACTCTGGCGGTATCATAATACATGTTCCTTTCCGAATCTTCATCCGGAAGAGGCGGATATGCCGGCGCATCATCTGTGTTTTGTGTTGCCATGTCTGATATATTCTCTCCGTATCTGTCAAAAAAAGGAGTCCCCTCCTCAATAATCAGACTATACGCAGAGATATGTTCCGGCTCCAATCCGGTAACACATTCCAATGTATGAAGATAGGATTTGCAGGTCTGACCGGGCAACGCTGACATAATATCAATATTAATATTGTCAAATCCGGCCTCTCTTGCAAACGAAAAGGTATCCAGAAACTGTCCGTAATTATGAATCCGGCCCAGCGCCTTCAATTCTGCATCATCGGCTGACTGCAACCCGATACTCAGACGATTAATTCCGTTTTCACGATAAGAAACTAATTTTTGCAAATCGGCTGTTGCCGGATTGCATTCCACCGTAATTTCCGCATCCTTGCACAGATGATACCCTTTTCTTACAGCCCTCATAATCCGTTCCATCTGTAAGCTGCTTAACAGCGATGGCGTTCCACCGCCAAAGAAAACGGAAATAACCTTATATTCTTTACAAAAATCCGCCATGACAGAAATTTCACGTAATAATGCCTTTACGTAACTCTCCCGCTCCTGCGCACACGCAGGAGCTGACAGAAAATCACAATAAAGGCATTTCTTTTTGCAAAAAGGAATATGAATATATAAACTTAACGGTAATTTATCAGTTCTCATCCAGTTTTAAAACACTCATGAATGCTTTCTGCGGGATTTCTACATTGCCCACCTGACGCATTCTCTTCTTTCCTTCTTTTTGCTTCTCCAACAATTTCTTTTTACGGGTAATATCACCGCCGTAGCACTTGGCAAGAACATCCTTGCGCATTGCTTTTACGGTCTCCCTGGCAATTACTTTGCCACCCACAGCGGCCTGAATCGGAATTTCAAATAAATGTCTTGGAATCTCTTCTTTGAGTTTCTCGCACATTCTTCTTCCGCGTTCATAAGCACTCTCTTTATGGACAATAAAGGAAAGCGCATCCACTTCTTCTTTATTAATCAAAATATCCAGTTTCACCAGTTCAGACTGCTCGTACCCCTTCATCTCATAGTCAAAGGACGCATATCCTCTGGAACGGGATTTGAGCGCATCAAAAAAGTCATAAATAATCTCATTAAGCGGCAACTCGTATTTAAGAAGTACACGGGTTTCTTCCATGTATTCCATACCAAGCTGGCGGCCGCGTCTTTCCTGGCAAAGTCCCATAATGGCTCCGATAAACTCCGTCGTAACCATAATCTCAGCCGTCACAATCGGCTCTTCCATATATTCAATCTCGGACGGGTCAGGTAAATTGGACGGATTGGTCAGTTCAATTATTTCCCCGTTACTCTTATGCACTTTATAAATAACACCCGGTGCCGTAGTTACCAAGTCCAGATTGTATTCTCTCTCCAGACGCTCCTGGATAATCTCAAGGTGCAATAACCCCAAGAATCCGCAACGAAATCCAAAACCAAGTGCTATCGAAGTCTCCGGTTCAAAATGCAGGGAAGCATCGTTAAGCTGCAATTTCTCAAGCGCATCCCTTAAATCCGGATATTTTGCACCGTCTGCCGGATACATACCACAGTACACCATTGAAGTTACTTTTTTATATCCCGGAAGCGGCTGTTTACAAGGATTTATCGCATTGGTAATCGTATCACCCACTGCCGTATCCTTTACATTTTTAATCGATGCCGTAATATATCCTACCATGCCGGCAGAAAGTTCATCACATGGAATAAACTGGCCTGCTCCAAAGGTACCGACTTCCACGACCTCACAGGTCGCTCCGGTAGCCATCATTTTAATCGGCGTTCCCTTGGTAACCGTACCTTCCATAATACGGCAAAAAACGATAACTCCCCTATAGGAATCATAAAGTGAGTCAAAAATAAGTGCCTGAAGCGGAGCGTCTGCATCTCCCTTCGGTGCCGGAATTTTAGCCACAATCTGCTCTAATACTTCCTCAATCCCGATGCCGTTCTTGGCACTGATAAGCGGTGCATCCTGTGCCTCTATTCCGATTACATCTTCTATTTCATCAATAACCCTCTGCGGTTCCGCACTCGGTAAATCAATTTTATTGATAACCGGGAAAACATCCAGATTATGGTCCAGTGCCAGATACACATTCGCCAGTGTCTGCGCCTCTATTCCCTGTGCCGCATCAACAATCAAAATAGCCCCGTCACAGGCCGCAAGCGCACGGCTTACTTCGTAGTTAAAATCCACATGTCCGGGAGTATCAATCAGGTTAAAAATATACTCTTCCCCATCCTTTGCCTTATAAACGGTACGGACAGTCTGCGCCTTAATTGTGATACCACGCTCCCGTTCAATATCCATATTATCCAAAATCTGTTCCTGCATCTCACGGCTGGTAAGCAGTCCCGTATGCTCAATAATACGGTCTGCCAATGTACTTTTACCGTGGTCGATGTGGGCAACAATACAAAAATTCCGAATCTTTGACTGGTCAATTCTTGACATGTAATATCCTGCCTTTACATATTCTTTCTGCGTCCATATTTTTACTCCGCAAAAAGTCAAGAATAAGTATAGCAAAGTGCGTTTGCAAGGTCAACGGGATAATTTTTTCTTACGATTCTTTCTCTTTTAAGCACATAGAAAGCGCATGGGCTATGATATCCAATGTGTTTTTTGCCTCTTCACAGGTATTGGTCTGCGCTCCGAGTTCGATTAATAATGTCTTTGGTTTTAAATGCATATTATAACGGTATCCTTTCAGATAAATGCGACGCGTCAGTCCCGGATAATATTCATTACACAAAACCTGCATCTGAAAGGAAAATGCCAGATTATCATCTATATAAGGATTCTCCAGATACCCGATATCCCCCTGTTTTATGGTATGGGACAATCCGTTAAAAAACATAACCTGCGCAGCCTGTTTCCCATTCTGCTCGGATACCAGGCGGGTTCCCTCTGCTACCGCATCCCTGTGCAAATCAATAATTACCTCAATAGACGGATATTCCGCAAGTAACGCTTCTATATTCGGTAGGGAATAAGAATACGCGTAGTCCCTTGTCTCCACATCATATTCCCCTTTGTGGTGCAATACCTCAAAGCCATACTTTTCCTTTAAAAGAGAGGCCAAATATGCACCGGCTCCCACAATGGAAGTATTCTCATCTCCCGGAATGGAATCCGCAAAGCTCTCTTGGGAATGCGTATGGTATAAAAGAATCTGTGGCCCTCCGTTTCCTTCTTCTATTGTCAGGTCTTTTTCCATTAATACCGCCGGATTAATCCTCTCATCCTCTATCTCTGTCGTTGCATCCACCGCAAAGAACTCTTTCCTTATCTTCTCAGGATCACTATATTCTTCCCATATGTATTCCCTTTTCTTTTCTGTTGCCGGTTGAAAATCATCCGAAAATAAAAATACGGAAGAAACATCTGTCATTTCTTCCTCTACCTCTTTTGCCTGATTCTCATTTGCATTTTCTTCTGTTGTTTGACTCTCCTCTGTTTCCGTTTGCCCGGTCAGGGATTCTTCCTTTCCAAAAGTACTCCTTGCATTTTCCTCAAACAACTGTGTCGTAATCTCTTCTCCCAATGCCAGTTCAGTTCTTTTTTCCACTGTACCGGCCGCCAATTCCCACGTCATCATATATTGGTACAAGGGACTGAGGTTTCCTATTAATTCCTCATATCCGTTATTTTCATTTTCTTTCTGAAACATATATCCAAATACCGGAAAAGAAGTTTGTACTACTTCCCACTCGATTCCCATGCCAAACACTTCCTCATCCGATATTTCATATACTTTTACTGCCTTGGGCTCCTTTTCCTGTGCACTGAATAAAATCATCAGCATAATACTCAATACTGCTATTGTAAAAGTCCGCCGGATTACCACTCTGATTTCCATATTGTAAGGTATGCAAAAATATGTTTATATATTCGCCGGGCGCACAAAAAAAACACCCGCATGACGGTACGGGTGTCTTTAAAAGTTCATTTATTAAGCCATTTCGTTTACAGCTTTTGCAAGACGGGATACTTTTCTTGAAGAAGTATTCTTATGATATACTCCCTTAGAAGTCGCCTTATCAATTGTCGCTGTAGCTTCTGTTAAAGCAGCCTTTGCAGCTTCTTTATCGTTAGCTTCGATTGCAGCGTATACTTTCTTAATAGAAGTCTTAACGCCTGAACGGATCGCTTTATTACGCTCTGCATTAGCTCTGCTTACTAAGATTCTCTTCTTTGCGGATTTGATATTAGCCAAGATCTACACCTCCTGATCATTCATCTACTTTACTGGTAAGTGATACATCTAAGCCGGACACGGACGATTCGATGTAAACACGCAACAATTATTCTAGGTTACGCAAGCCAACTTGTCAATAGGTATTTT
>JAZMZZ010000223.1:0-3612 GCA_045586245.1 Lachnospiraceae bacterium
TACCCAATCAACCAGTCATACATTTCCTGATATCTGGCTGCGGATGTGTACCAGGAGAAGTCAGCCGCCATACCGCGGTCGATAATCTTGTTCCATTCGCGCTTCTTATCGTAGTATACATGCTCTGCATAACGTACTGTCTGAAGCATCTCATGTGCATTGTAGTTGGTAAATGAGAAACCGGTTCCGGTGCTCTCATATTCATTGTAAGGCATTACGGTGTCCTTAAGTCCGCCTGTCTCACGTACAATCGGAACGGTTCCGTAACGCAGGGACATCAGCTGTGAAAGTCCGCAAGGCTCGAATAAAGATGGCATTAAGAATGCATCACAAGCTGCATAAATCTTATGGGAAAGCTCTTCGGAATAATAAATATTCGCACTAACCTTGTTGCCATATTTCCAGTCGAAATGACGGAACATATTCTCGTAACGTTCTTCACCGGTACCAAGAACTACAATCTGTACATTATCCTGGCAAAGTTCGTCCATTACACGCTCAATTAAATCAAAGCCCTTCTGGTCTGTCAGACGGGATACAATACCGATCATCATCGTGCCGGCATTCTTCTCAAGTCCGAGTTCTTCCTGCAATTTGAGTTTGTTCTTAACCTTCTCTTTGCGGAAATCCCTTGCATCGTAATTCTTATAAATATGCGGGTCAGTTGCCGGATTGAAATCTTCGTAATCAATACCGTTCACGATACCGCGCAAATCATTCGCACGCGCATTCATAAGACCGTTTAAACCTTCGCCATAGAAATCGGTCTTAATCTCGTCCGCATAGGTATCACTAACTGTTGTGATGGCATCTGCAAATACAAGACCACCCTTTAATAAATTGGCATCCTTGTAAGCTTCCAATTTGTCCGGTGTAAAATAATATTCGGAAAGTCCGGTAATCTCACGCACTTCCTTCACGGACCACTTGCCCTGGAACTTTAAGTTATGAATTGTCATAACAGTCTTAATTCCACGGAAGAATTCATCTCCTGCGAAACGCTCTTTTAAATAAACAGGAATCAATCCGGTCTGCCAGTCATGGCAATGGATTAAGTCCGGTCTGAAATCAATAAGCGGAAGCATGGATAATGCTGCCTTTGAGAAAAATGCAAATTTCTCAATCTCGTATAATGCGTCGTCACAATACGGACGATTGCCCCCAAAATATCCTTCGTTATCTACAAAATAGAATGTGATACCGTCATATACTGCCTTTAAAATACCAACGTATACATTACGCCAATGGAAATCCATATAGAAATGCTGCTGGTATTCGAGCATATCCTTGAATTCCTGCTTCATACAAGTATATTTCGGTAAAATAACACGGACATCATAGTATTCTTTATCAATACATTTCGGTAAAGAACCAACTACGTCCGCAAGTCCACCCGTCTTAATAAACGGCACACCTTCCGATGCCACAAATAAGATTTTTCTCATTTTGTTTCCTCCAACTAAGTAGCTTTATTACTATTAGTAAGTATACATCATTTTTCATCGATAAGAAAGTCTTATTTTGTCTGCAATCAGGGCAATAAACTCGGAATTGGTCGGTTTTCCCTTACCCGTACTGATTGTATATCCAAAAAGAGCATTTAAGGTCTCCATACGGCCTCTGTTCCATGCCACTTCAATTGCATGACGGATGGCACGTTCCACACGGCTTGGTGTTGTATCAAACTTTTTTGCAATGGTCGGATAGAGTACTTTTGTGATGGAACTGAGCATCTCAATGTCATTTACCGACATCATAATTGCTTCTCTTAAATACTGATAGCCTTTAATATGGGCCGGAACACCGATTTCATGAATCATGTCCGTTACATCCTTTTCCAAATCATGTCCGGTTCTTTCCGTTTTCACAGCCTGCGTCCCATATTCCTTTCTGCCATCATCCGTAAAAACAACGCCTGTATTTTCCGTTTCTTCTTTTCTTGCCACAACCGTACTTCCCGGTACGGTAATCATTATCTGAAACTCCTTATTGGTATTCAATAAATCAGAGAGTATTTTATACATTCTTTCATCATCACGTCTTGTAGTCACATTCAGTTGTTCCATATTCCACGCCTTTCTATTTTTTGTGATTTTTCAACGTTAAAACTGCAAATGTGATTATAAAAAAGCAAAATTTTCCTTTCAAGCCACAAGCACCGCAAGAAGAAACACAAGTCTTTCCTAAAAACCGTTTTTTTCCACTCTTAGCTAAATTTCACAAAAAATATGTCGTTTTGTACAAAAAATTTTTTATTTGTCTGTATATTTTTTTTACAAGCATAATTGTGCAGTGTAAAAAATTGTGATAAAGTGTCTTTGTTAAGAAATTTAATTCATAACAACATTCCACATGAAAGGGAGATAATTAACCATGAAAAAGATTTACGAAGGTAAGACTAAAGACGTATACGGCCTTGAGAACGGCAATGTATTACTCAAATTCAAAGATGATTGTACCGGAAAAGACGGCGTATTTGATCCGGGCGAAAATTCTGTTGGTTTAACAATCGAAGGTATCGGCAAAGCTAACTTACAGACATCCATCCACTACTTTGAATTATTAAAAGAAGCCGGCATCAAGACTCATTATGTAAGCGCTAATGTAGAAGACGCTACTATGGAAGTTCTTCCTGCTACTGTTTTCGGACATGGCTTAGAAGTTATCTGCCGTTTGGTTGCTACAGGAAGCTTTATCCGCAGATACGGTGAATACATTGCTGACGGTACCGTTTTAGAAGGCGGCTATGTAGAATGTACATTTAAGAACGATGCATTGGGCGATCCTTTAGTAACAGGCGAAGGACTTGCAGCACTTGGCGTTATGACTCCTGAAATGTTTGCAAGCATGAAAGAGCAGACATTAAAGATTACAAAGATTGTTGCTGATGATCTTAAGTCAATCGGTCTTGACCTTTGGGATATCAAATTCGAATTCGGTTACAACAATGACGAAGTTATCTTAATCGATGAAATCGCTTCCGGTAACATGCGTGTTTACAAAGACGGCAAGATTGTTGACCCTGTTGAATTAACCAAATTAATCTTAAACAGATAATACTTTTTCAGGTTTTATAAAAAATCCGCCGGGACAAGCTCCCGACGGATTTTTATTATGCATTATTTCTTTCTGTTACACATTTTTCTCATAGATGATAAGGAGTCCTTTCAACAACAAATCATCATCTAAAATGACCTCTTTCTTGCAATACGGAACAATCTTCTTGGCAAGACCACCGGTCGCAATAACTGTTGTCTTCTCGCCTAATTCTTCTTCAATTCTGTCAATAATTCCGTCAATCGCACCGGCATTACTGTAAAGTACCCCACTCTTCATACAATCGATAGTATTTTTCCCGATTACACGTTTAGGTGCTTCAATCGCAATACCGCTTAACTGGGAGGCTCTTGATGTTAACGCATCCAACGCCGTCCCAACACCCGGTAAAATCATACCGCCGATAAACTGTTTCTCGGAATCAATAACCGTAGCGGTTGTGGCCGTTCCCATATCAATAATAATCATCGGAACCGGATACTGATCAATACCGGCTACTGCAGCAGCAATCAAATCCGCACCAATCTGTCCCGGATTATCCATCTTAATATTAAG
>JAZMZZ010000224.1:0-12305 GCA_045586245.1 Lachnospiraceae bacterium
TGGATTTGGAAATGCTTGGTGAGATGATTACGGATATTTCGTTTGATAATGCAAAAAGATATTTTAAACTTCCAATAAAATAAAACAAAGGTGGGTAAAAGCTATGGAAATGACATTAAGATGGTATGGTTCAAAATTTGACACAGTAACATTAAAGCAGATTCGCCAGATTCCGGGCGTAACAGGTGTTATCACAACGTTATACGATACACAGCCGGGCGAGGTTTGGAGTAGGGAAAGAATCCGCGCAATGAAAGAAGAAGTAGAAGCGGCAGGACTTCACATTGCAGGTATTGAAAGTGTGAATATTCACGATGCCATTAAGACAGGTGCTCCTGAAAGAGAACAGTATATAGCCAATTACATTGAGACATTGGAAAATTTAGGTAAAGAAGACATTCATTTGGTATGTTACAACTTCATGCCTGTATTTGACTGGACAAGAACAGAATTGGCACGTATGAGAGAAGACGGTTCTACCGTACTTGCGTATACACAGGAAGCGGTTGATGCCATTGACCCTGAGAGAATGTTTGAATCCATCGCGGGCGACATGAACGGTACGGTTATGCCGGGATGGGAACCGGAAAGAATGGCAAAAGTAAAAGAACTTTTCGAAATGTATAAAGACATCGATGATGACAAATTATTTGACAACCTCAAATATTTCCTTGAGAAGATTATGCCGGTTTGTAATAAATATGACATCAATATGGCAATTCATCCGGACGATCCTGCATGGAGCGTGTTCGGACTTCCGCGTATCATCATCAACAAGGAAAATATTCACCGTATGATGAAGATGGTAGATGACCCACACAACGGAGTAACTTTCTGTTCCGGTTCTTACGGAACCAATTTGGAAAACGACCTTCCGGATATGATCCGTTCCTTAAAGGGAAGAATCCATTTTGCACATGTGCGTAACTTAAAATTCATTACTCCGACTAACTTTGAAGAAGCGGCACATTTATCAAGCGACGGAACATTTGATATGCATGCGATTATGCGTGCATTATACGATATCGGATTTACCGGACCAATCAGACCGGACCACGGACGTATGATTTGGGACGAAGTGGCAATGCCCGGTTACGGTTTATATGACAGAGCACTTGGTGCATGTTATTTACAGGGACTTTGGGAAGCAATCGATAAGGAGGCTAAGGCAAAATGAGGTTAAACGCACAGGGACTTGCGGACAGAAAACAGTGGGAAGAAAAGGGGTACAACCTTCCTAAGTTTGACAGGGAAGCAGTAACGGCAGCAACAAAAGAGAATCCTTTCTGGATTCACTTCGGGCCGGGTAATATTTTCCGTGCTTTCCAGGCAAATGTAGTACAGAATCTGTTAAACGAAGGCCTTCTTGACAGAGGTATTGTTGCAGCAGAAGGTTATGATTATGAAATCATAGAAAAAATGAACCATCCGCATGATGATTACAATTTACTGGTAACATTAAAGGCAGATGGTAATGTGGAAAAAACGGTAATCGGTTCCGTTGTGGAATCCTTAACCGTGGACTCTGCAAATGAAAAGGACTTTGGCAGATTAATTGAGATTTTTTCTAAAGATTCGCTGCAGATTGTGTCTTTTACCATTACGGAAAAAGGCTACAGCCTTGTAAACGGTAAGGGCGAGTCCTTACCGGGTGTGGAAGAAGATTTTGCAAACGGTCCTAAGAAAGCTATGAGCTATATGGGTAAGGTGGCAGCTTTGTTATTTGCAAGATACGAAGCGGGTGCTAAGCCGGTAGCCATGGTAAGTATGGACAACTGCTCACACAATGGGGATAAGTTATACGCAGCCATTAATACGTTTGCTGAAAAATGGGCGGCAAATGGCGTGGCGGATGCCGGATTTGTTTCTTATGTGAATGATAAGAGCAAGGTTTCGTTCCCTTGGTCCATGATTGATAAAATTACACCAAGACCGGATGCAAGCGTGGAAGCGATTTTAAAGGCAGACGGTATTGAAGAATTAGAGCCGGTTATTACCTCTAAGAACACTTATGTAGCACCATTTGTTAATGCGGAAGAATGTGAATATCTGGTAATTGAGGATGCATTCCCGAACGGAAAACCGGAAGCACTTACAAAGGGCGGAATCCTATTTACCGAACGCGAGACGGTGGATAAAGTGGAAAAGATGAAGGTTTGTACCTGTCTCAATCCGCTTCATACTGCACTTGCAGTGTATGGATGTCTTCTTGGCTATGAGAAGATTTCCGAAGAGATGAAAGATACAGAACTTAAGAAATTAGTAGAGACCATCGGTTATGTGGAAGGCTTACCGGTAGTAGTGAATCCGGGAGTACTTGACCCGAAGGAATTTATTGATACGGTATTAAAGGTGCGTATTCCGAATCCGTTTATGCCGGATACACCACAGCGTATTGCAACGGATACTTCGCAGAAATTAGCCATCCGTTTTGGCGAAACCATTAAGGCATATGCGGCAAGCGATGAGCTGAATGTAGCTGATTTGAAGCTGATTCCACTTGTATTTGCTGGCTGGTTGCGCTATTTAATGGCAGTGAATGATAACGGCGAGAAATTTGAGTTAAGTCCGGATCCTCTTCTTGATACGGTATGTCCGTATGTGGCAGGATTTGAATTGGGAAAAGAAGCAGATGTAGAAGCAGCTTTAAAACCGGTTCTTGAAAATGCAAAGATTTTTGGAGTAAACTTATATGAAGTAGGAATGGCTGATATGGTATGCGGATACTTCAAGGAATTAACAGCAGGCGTAGGTGCAGTCAGGGCAACACTTAGAAAATACGTTGCATAGGTAAAAAGGAGATAAGATGAACGAATTATTACAGAAAGTCCAGGAACTCGGAGTGGTTCCGGTAGTTGTATTAAATGATGCAAAAGATGCGGCACCGCTTGCAAAGGCTCTTTGCGAAGGCGGACTGCCATGCGCGGAAGTACCATTCCGTACCGATTCGGCGGAAGAATCCATCCGTATTATGGCGAAGCAGTTCCCTCAGATGCTGATTGGCGCAGGTACGGTATTAACCATCGACCAGGTTGACCGTGCGGTGGCAGCAGGTGCTAAATTTATCGTAAGTCCGGGATTTGATCCGGAAATCGTAGACTATTGTTTATCAAAAGATATCTTAGTATTACCGGGATGTATTACGCCGTCCGAAGTGGCTCAGGCAGTTAAGAGAGGCTTGGAAGTGATTAAATTTTTCCCGGCAGAACAGTTTGGCGGCATTGCAACAATCAAAGCATTAGCGGCTCCTTACACCAATATGAAATTTATGCCGACAGGCGGAATCAGTGCTAAGAATTTAGCGGATTATTTAAGCTTTAAGAAAATCGTGGCATGCGGCGGCAGTTGGATGGTAAAAGGCGATATGATTGAAGCGGGTGAATTTGACAAGATTAAGGATATGACCAAAGAAGCAGTTGAGTTAGTGGCAGCAATCAGAAAATAGGGTTTGATTATAGGAGAATAAAACTATGGATATGAATTTAAGACCGGCAAATGAATGCAAATTTGATGCGGTATCATTAGGAGAAGTTATGCTTCGTCTGGATCCGGGCGAAGGAAGAATCCGTACTGCAAGAAGCTTCCGTGCATGGGAAGGCGGCGGAGAATACAATGTAGTACGTGGCCTTAGAAGATGCTTTGGATTAAAGACAGCAGTCATCACTGCTTTTGCAGACAACGAAGTTGGTATGTTGATGGAAGACTTCATTTTACAGGGTGGTGTGGATACATCATTAATTAAGTGGATGAAGACGGACGGAATCGGACGTGTTTGCCGTAACGGACTTAATTTTACAGAGAGAGGTTTTGGTATCCGTGGTGCGGTTGGATGTTCTGACCGTGCAAACACAGCTATTTCCAAGGCTACACCGGAAGATTTTGATTTTGATTACATCTTTGGTGAACTTGGTGTACGTTGGTTACACACCGGCGGTATTTATGCGGCATTATCCGAGCAGTCCTGTGAAACGGTTTTAGCGGCAATTAAGACTGCTAAAAAGTACGGAACCATCGTATCCTATGATTTAAATTACCGTCCTTCCATGTGGAGTGCTATCGGTGGTCTTGAAAAAGCACAGGAAGTAAATAAAGAAATCGCAAAATATGTTGACGTTATGATTGGTAACGAAGAAGATTTTACAGCATGTCTCGGATTTGAAATCGAAGGTAATGACGAAAACTTAAAAGAGTTAAACATCGAAGGTTATAAGAAGATGATTAACGAAGCAGTTAAGACATATCCTAATTTCAAGGCAGTTGCAACAACACTCCGTGAAGTTAAGACAGCTACAGTCAATGACTGGAGTGCTCTTTGCTGGGCAGGCGGTGAAATTTACAAAGCAAAAGACTACAAGGGTCTTGAAATCATGGATCGTGTAGGCGGTGGTGACTCCTTCGCATCAGGACTTATCTATGGCCTTATGACAACAGGAGACGCAGAAATCGCAGTTAACTATGGTGCGGCTCATGGTGCACTTGCCATGACAACACCGGGTGACACTACAATGGCAAGCAAAAAAGAAGTAGAAGCTATTATGGGCGGTGCGGGTGCACGTGTCCAGAGATAATAAATAGTACGGTTGCGCAAAAGACCGGTGCATGCAGGTGTACCGGTCTTTTTGCATGGAAATGGTTTTATGAACGTAGGGGAATAGGAAGTTGACAGATGCAAAATCCATGGGTAGGATAATAGTGTCTTTATTTTATATAGCGTATCGGTTTATTAGAACGGATTGGAGAACAACATGAAATTTGTAATACAGCGTGTAACTCACGCATCGGTAACGGTAGATGGTAATGTCCTTGGGAAAATAGGAAAAGGCTTTATGGTATTAATCGGAGTATCGGACACGGACAATGAAGCCGTTGCAGATAAAATGGTTCAGAAGCTGATTAACCTTCGTATTTTTGAAGATGAAAACGGGAAAACCAATTTGGCATTGAAAGATGTGAATGGAGAATTATTATTGATTTCCCAGTTTACTTTGTATGCGGATTGTAAAAAAGGCAACCGGCCGTCCTTTATTAAAGCAGGAAGTCCGGATAAGGCCAATGCTTTGTATCAGTATATTATCGGTAAATGCCGTGAGGAAATTGCTGTTGTTAAAGAAGGTGAGTTTGGCGCGGGCATGAAAGTGGAATTATTAAACGACGGACCGTTTACAGTGGTTCTGGATAGTATGGAAATATTGGGAATGTAGTATGGAGCGAATCTTAGAGTACGAAATTTCTAAAGCGGACGCCGGGAAAACAATTAAAAATTTTTTGCAGGAACAAGGTTTTTCCGGACAGAATATAGTGGAACTAAAAAAGATGAAGGAAAGCATCCTTTTAAACGGGGTGTGGGAATATGTGACCTGCAGGATTAAAGAGGGTGACAAATTACGCATACATATATGTGAGGAAGAGTCTTCTGAAAAGATTTTGCCTATAGAACTTCCCTTTCCTGTGATATACGAAGATGAAGATATTGTAGTGGTGAATAAACCGGCAGATATGCCCATTCATCCATCGTTAAATAATTATGAAAACACTCTTGGCAATGCGGCGGCATATTATTATGCAGGACAGAATAAACCATTTATTTTCCGTTGCATTAACCGGCTGGACAGGGATACGACAGGCCTGACCATACTGGCAAAGCACATGGTGAGTGCCGGAATATTGCAAAGCCAGATGGTGGAAAGAAAGATTAAGAGGGAGTACCTTGCTATTGTAGAGGGTACCATGGAAGAAGAGGAAGGAACCATTGATGCACCAATCGGACGCAAAAACGGCTCCACCATTGAAAGAATGGTAGATTATGAAAATGGGGAGCGGGCGGTGACGCATTATAGGGTGCTTGACAGAAAAGAGAATGCATCCCTTGTGGCTCTGAATCTGGAGACCGGGCGCACCCACCAGATAAGGGTACATATGACCTATATCGGACATCCGCTTGTCGGCGATTTTTTGTATAATCCGGATAATAAGGGAATGGAACGGCAGGCTCTTCATGCATGGCATTTATCTTTTGTTCATCCGATAACAAAGGAAGCGGTTTGTCTGGAAGCACCGGTTCCTAATGATATGAGTATCTTTTGGAAAACGCAGAAGTAGCGATACCATTATTTTGCGGGATATAAATTATTAAAATTTTCTAACCTCCTTGTCTGGTATGGGAAATTCGTGTAGAATACATCTTAGTTTATAAGGAGAGGTAAACAGTATGTTTAACTATGATAATAAAGTATTTGAATTTATTAACAGGGTAGTGGATACCATGTTTGTGACTCTTTTGTGGGCGGTATTTTCCTTGCCGGTTATTACAATTGGGGCATCCACTACTGCATTTTATGAAGCAGTACATAAGGTAATACGTCAGAATAAGGGCTATATCTGGAGAACTTTCTTTAATACATTCAGAAGTAATTTTAAGCGTTCTACGATTGTTTGGCTGATTCAGTTAGGAATGTCCCTATTCTTCATTTTAGATATGAAAATTATGAAAGAAGCGTTGGCACAGGGACAAAAAGGCGGCTGGCTTTACTATTTTTTCATGGTTTCTTTAATCGTAATGTATGTCTGGTTTATTTTTAACTGCGCATATACTGCCAGAATTGAGGATGGGGTTAAGAAGACCATGAAGAATACCGCGATTATGATGGGTCTGAATCTTCAGTGGGCAGCACTGATCTTTGTGATTGCATTCGCGGCATTTGTAATAATCGCATATGTACCGATTTCTGCTTTGTATGTGCCGACAGGTGTATTTGTACTGTATGACATCATTATTCTTAAGGTGTTTAACAAATATATTAATATGGCGGATGAAGATAAGGTAGACGAAGTGGATGAGGATGAAGTTGTAATGCGTGATATTGCAGAATAATGGATTCAATAATCCGGTATATACATAAAAGCGCAACGATAGGGTTGCGCTTTTGTTATTTTATGCAATAACAGTTGCAATGATTTGTATACTCATTGTACAATAAACAGAAAATAAAAAGGGGTAATAATATGCCTACAACATATGCGCATTACAGATTGGGTGAAGCGGTAAGAAGGCAATTGCCGGAATCTGTACAGAAAATAATAAATGGGAATCAGGAATTGTTTCATTTTGGCGTACACGGACCGGATCATTTTTTCTATTATAATCCGCTAATGAAAACTGCGGTAGGAAAGATTGGTTCCATAATTCATGAAGAACCGGCCAAAAAGTTTTTTACAAGGGCAGCTTGGATGATACACAGATGCAATGATAAGGAAGCGCATCTTGCTTATGCCTACGGTTATTTGTGTCATTTTGCCATGGATTATGTCTGCCATGGCTATATCAAAGAGCAGATGGAAGAAAAAAATCTTTCCCATTATGAAATAGAAGCAGAGTATGACAGAAGGCTGCTTGTTATGGATGGATATGCTAATCCGGTACAGGTCTGCGTGACAAGACATTTACATCCGTCGGGGAAGAATGCGGCTGTTATTGCTGATTTTTATGAAAATGTAACCGAAAAGCAGATCAATAAGTCCTTAAAGGGTATGTTGCTTTATTTGAATATTCTTCGTGCACCAAACCGGTATTTGCGAAAACTTCTGTTTGCAGGAATGAAGATAGTTGGGATATACCATTCCATGAGTGGTCTTGTGATGAATTATGAAGAAAAACAGGAGTGTAATGAGACAACAAACGAACTGGTAGCACGTTTTGATGTTGCGCTCCAAACAGCGGTAAGTTTGATAATGGAATTTGGCAAATTTTTTGCACAGGGTGGTGCATTGTCTGAGACTTTTTGTTATAATTTTGAATCGGAAATAGCGGAATAAATACGGATTGTTCCACTTGGTCCAAATAAGTTATGAAAGAGGAAAACATGAACAGATTTAAACTAACAAAACAGGAAAAGAATTGGGTCTTGTATGATGTGGGTAATTCGGCGTTTACGTTGCTGATTACTACAATTTTACCAATTTATTTTAATTATCTGGCAGGTGAAGCAGGACTTGCTTCTGAGTTGTATATGGCGTACTGGGGATATGCGGCATCCATCGTTACTTTAGTGGTAGCATTGCTGGGTCCGATAGTTGGTACGATTGCAGATACCAAGGGTTATAAAAAGCCGATTTTTTTAGGTACACTGGCTATCGGTGTTATCGGATGTATCGGTCTTGGATTTGCAAAAGACTGGTTGGTTTTTCTGGTTATTTTTATCATTGCCAAAATCGGTTATTCCTGTAGTTTGATTTTTTATGATTCCATGCTTGCGGATGTCACGGATGAAGAGAGGATGGATCAGGTGTCATCAAGCGGCTATGCATGGGGATATATCGGAAGCTGTCTTCCGTTTGCAATCAGTCTTGTAGTTGTACTTGGAGCAGATTCGCTTGGCCTCACCATGCCTTTAGCTATGATGATTGCATTTCTTATTACCGCTGTATGGTGGGTTGGAATGACAATTCCGATGATGAAGGAATATAAACAAAAGCATTATGTGGAAAAAAAGGACCGTGCGATAGCAGAGAGTTTTATACGTTTGGGAAGAACCTTTAAGAATATCAAACAGGAAAAGAAGGCGTTTCTGTTTCTTCTGGCATTCTTTTTCTATATTGATGGTGTCTACACCATTATTGATATGGCTACCGCCTATGGCTCGGCTCTCGGACTTGACAGCACAGGATTATTGCTTGCGCTTTTGGTAACACAGATTGTGGCATTCCCATTTGCAATTTTATTCGGACGTCTGGCTAAGAAATTTGCCGTGGATAAGCTGATTACGGTGTGTATTGGGGCGTATTTTTTAATTGCGGTATATGCCATGTTCTTGCAGACGCAGGTGCAGTTCTGGATTCTGGCGGTATGTGTCGGTATGTTCCAGGGTGGAATCCAGGCATTGTCACGTTCGTACTTTACAAAGATTATTCCGCCTGAGCAGTCCGGTGAATTTTTCGGATTCATGGATATCTGCGGAAAGGGCGCTGCTTTTATGGGAACGACCATTATGAGTACCGTTACTTTGCTTACCGGAAAAGAGAATCTTGGTGTTGGCGCCATTGCAGTTTTATTCCTGATAGGAATGATACTGTTCCGTGTTACGGTAAGAGAAGTAAATAAGGATAAGGAAATTGGATAAAATTGATTTATCAGAGGGATTAATATGACTTATAAGGAAATTCAGAAGAATGAAGTAGTAAATGCATATATAAAAAAGGGCAATGATATTCTCGGAGTGCTTGGATATACTGACCATTCGGCAGGACATTCTTCCTTGGTAGCCGAGCGTGCGGGATATATTCTTTCACAGCTTGGATATGATGAGCATACGATTGAATTGGCAAAAATCGCAGGTTATATGCATGATATCGGGAATGCAATTAACCGCTCCCGGCATGCGGAGTATGGTGCGCTTCTTGCGGATACCATTTTGCGTGATACAGACATGTCATTGGAAGACAGGATTACGGTAATGTCTACCATCGGTAACCATGATGAGTCTACGGGAACAGCAGTGGATGCGGTTTCGGCAGCCGTGATTATAGCCGATAAGACGGATGTTAGAAGAAACCGTGTGCGTTGTGACGGCGGAGTGAACTTTGATATCCACGATCAGGTAAATTATGCTGTAACCAATACAGAGATTTTAATTGATACGGAGAAAAAAGAAATTACCCTGAATCTTTCGGTAGACGAAGAAATCTGTACGATGTATGAGTATTTTGAAATCTTTTTGGGACGTATGATGATGTCCAGACGCGCAGCAGAGATGCTTGGTACAAAGTTTAAATTACGTGTAAACGGAAGCAAGGTATTATAGTTTCCTGCAGAATACGGAATTTGAAAAGAAAAAATTAACCGGTTGATGACGTAATGTCACAACCGGTTTTTAGTTTGTATTATTGTATTATCTTTGGGCATGCGCTTTGATGGCGTCAAAACTTTCACGGCTTAAAACATGTTCTACCTTGCATGCGTCTTCTGCCGCAATTTCTTTTGGAACACCAAGACCGACCAACCAGGAGGTAAGCAGTTCGTGACGCTCATAAATCATTTCAGCGATGGTTCTGCCGGAATCAGTCAGATAGATGTAACCGGCATCCGTAACGGTAATATGGTTCTTCTCGCGCAGATTTTTCATGGCGATGCTGACGCTGGATTTCTTAAAACCGAGTTCATTAGCAACATCAACAGAACGTACTACGGGAAGTTGCTTGCTTAATATTAATATTGTCTCTAAATAGTTCTCTGCAGATTCATTTACTACCATGAAGATTCCTCCTGCCTTTTCGGGTGTAGCGGTACGAAAAAGCGTATCACAAATATATATTAGAATAGCATGAAAAACTATTTTTTTCAATTGTTGCCATGCAAAAAGAAAATGGAACAAGTGTCGAAAAAGCGCATATTTTAGTTAATAAGACAAATTATATTATGAGGTAAAGACAGTTATGTTCCGAAAAAGTTTACAGGAAATGCTATACGATAAAGAGGATAAACTGGTAATAGACCTTCGCAGAAAGGAAGATTATCAAAAGGATACCTATCCGGGAGCAATTAATGTTTACTTTAACGATTTTTACAAGTATCTGAATGTTCTTCCAAAGGCACGGAAAATGTATTTGTTCTGCTATACAGGTGTTTCGGCAGATGAAATAGCAGAAGATTTGTCGCAGAAAGGATATAAGATATACAGTATTGAGGGAGGATACCATGCAGTCCTTAGGTGGAAAGTACATAATATACTTACGGAGAACGGAAAATAAAAAAATCGGTCTGTATAGATTTTTATTACAGACCGTTCTATTCGCAATAGTTATGAAGTGTATGTCCGTTTTCTTTTAACCACTTCCTATGTTCTTTGTAATCTGGTAAAATGGATTCGACCATATTCCAGAACTCTTTGGAATGGTTCATATGCGTCAGATGGCATAATTCATGGACAATAACGTAATCAAGAACACGGGGAGGTGCCATCATCAGGCGGAAACTAAAAGAAAGAGTACCGTTTGAAGAACAGCTTCCCCATCGGGTTTTCTGGTCGCGGATGGTGATTTTTTGGTAACTGCCGCCGGTAAATGCCTGATAATATGCGACACGTTTGGGAATATAGTCTCTGGCGGCGTCAAGATAGCGTTTTTCCAGAGCAAGTGCCTGCGGCGTTTTGGCTTCGGGGGCAGAAGCAGGTTGGAGTGTACACTGTTTTAAATAGCTCTTGATAATCCAGGATTCTTTTTCCCGGATATAGGACATAATCAGGGACCGGGGCATGAGGCGCGGTGCGCGTACGGTGATTTCACCACCCGGTTTTACCGCAATTCCTACGGAACGGCGGTTGCTCTTTATTAATTTGGCAGTAAGTTCGTAGTGGTTTCCCGCATGGGATACCGGGATTGTAATGTTCATAATGAGCCCTTTTATTATGGTATAGTGATTGTGGTTAGATTTTAGCATAGGCAGCTAAAAGAGGAAAGCATAAATGAGAGATAAGAAAAAATGCGCTGTATTAATCGGCGCGGGTGAGTTGAATAAGCAGCAGGCAGACCGTATTAAGCAGAATAGAAATAAGACGGATTGTATCATTGCATTGGATGGCGGGCTTGCGTTTTGTATGGAGAACGGCATTGCGCCGGATTGGATAGTCGGGGATTTTGATTCCCTGCCAATGGAGAAGCAGGATTTGCTTAAGGAGTATCCTAAAGAGATAATCCGCAGGCTTCCGTGTGAAAAGGATGATACCGATACGCTTGCGGCAATCCGTATGGCGGTGGAAATGGGATATGATAGTTTTACGATTTATGGCGGACTGGGCGGAAGACTCAGCCACACCGTAGCCAATATACAGAGCCTGATGTTTTTAAAAGAGCAGGGGATTTATGGGGAACTGGTAGGAGAGTGTAGCAGAATTTTCCTGATAAAAGAGGAAGCAGTTGTTCTGCCTGCAAGGGAAAATGGTTATATTTCCGTATTTGCGTATGGTGATAAAGCGGAAGGCGTAACCATTAAGAATTTGAAATACGAAGTAGAAGATGCAGAACTGACCAATACCTTCCCAATCGGTGTCAGCAATGAATATGTGGGAAAAGAGGCAACGGTTTCGGTAAGAAAAGGAACTTTGCTTGTTGTAGAGGAAACGCAATAATGGAATAGTTATAGCAGTGAAAAACCTCTGTCTGATATGTTCAGGCAGAGGTTTTTGATGTTTTATCCATTTAAATGTATGTATGGTCGACTTTTACGACAATAAAATATGTCGGATTCAGTTCTTTCACCTTTCGGTCAATCATTACGATTAGTTCACTATCCTTTATTGGAAATTTGTAAGGAA
>JAZMZZ010000225.1:0-3708 GCA_045586245.1 Lachnospiraceae bacterium
TGGTTCCGCCATGCGATACGATGATGGATGTACTGATTGCGAATGGTTATTCCACATACGGCGTGGGAAAGATTTATGATATTTTTGCCGGAAAAGGCATTCAGAATACCGTGCGCATCGAGAATAATGTGGATGGTATGAATAAAGCGATGGAGTACCAGAAGGAAGACTTTACTGGTCTTTGTTTTGTGAATCTGGTGGATTTTGATATGCATTACGGTCACCGTAATGATATTGACGGCTATGCAAAGGCAGCAACGGTTTTTGATAAGCAGTTGCATGATTTTGTAAAAAATATGAGGGATGAGGACATTCTTATGATTACCGCAGACCATGGTTGTGATCCGGGCTTTAGGGGAACGGACCACTCAAGGGAATATGTGCCGTTTATGGCATACGGTAAGGATGTTAAAGAGAATGTGAACCTTGGAACAAGGGATTCCTTTGCAGACATTGCGGCTACCATCCAGGATATTTTCGGGGTGGAGCAGGCTACGGCAGGAAAGAGTTTTAAAGAGGAAATTCTGTATGAAAGAGTTTAATAAAGAAGAAGCCGTTTTGTTAATGGAAAAAGCGCAGGAAGTCCGTAAGAATGCGTATACGCCGTACTCCCATTTTGCCGTTGGTGCGGCACTTCTTGGGGAAGACGGGGTGATATACACCGGATGTAATGTTGAAAATGCGGCATATTCCCCGGGAAACTGTGCGGAGAGAACGGCCGTTTTTAAGGCGGTATCGGAAGGTTGTACGCGTTTTAAGGCAATTGCCATTGTCGGTGCAAAAGAAGGAGAAGTTCCGGCTGTGGGCGGTGCGATTTGCAGTCCCTGCGGTGTGTGCAGACAGGTGCTGCGTGAATTTTGCGATGAAAAAACGTTTTGTGTATACTTAACGGACGGTTCTAAATTACTTTGCTATACATTGGAGGAATTGCTTCCGTTATCCTTTGGACCGGAGAATTTGTAAGGGGGATTTCGTTATGAGAATGTATGATGTCATCCAGAAAAAGAGGGATGGGAATGAACTGGGCAAAGAAGAAATTGCCTATTTGATTCAGGGATATGTGGACGGAAGTATTCCGGATTACCAGATGGCGGCATTCCTTATGGCAGTATACTATAAGGGAATGACCGAAAAAGAGACGCATTATATGACGATGGAAGTAGCCCATAGTGGTGATATGGTGGATTTGTCCGCGATAGAAGGTATTAAAGTGGATAAGCATTCCACAGGCGGCGTGGGCGATAAAACAACACTGATTGTGGCGCCGATTGCGGCAGCATGCGGCGTGAAGGTTGCCAAGATGAGCGGAAGAGGACTCGGACATACCGGAGGGACAGTGGATAAACTGGAATCCATTCCGGGGTATCAGACAACCTTAAGCCGTGAGGACTTTTTCAAGGTGGTAAATGAGACCGGGCTTTCGGTTATCGGCCAGTCCGGTAATCTGGCTCCTGCGGATAAAAAAATGTATGCGCTCCGTGACGTTACCGCAACAGTCGACAGTATTCCGCTTATTGCGGTATCCATTATGAGCAAGAAACTGGCAGCAGGCAGTGATTGTATCTTGCTTGATGTTAAGACCGGAAGCGGCGCGTTTATGAAGACCTTGGAGGATTCGATTGCCCTTGCGGCAGAAATGGTAAATATCGGTGAAAATGCAGGGCGCAGAACGATGGCTTTGATTACCGATATGGATACACCGCTCGGAGAGGCGATTGGTAACAGCCTTGAGGTAAAGGAAGCAGTTGCCACACTTAAGGGTAACGGACCGGCGGATTTGACAGAGGTCTGTCTGCATCTGGCGGCAAATATGATGGTTCTGGCAGGACTTGGAAGTGCGCAGGAATGCATGGATAAGGCGAAAAAGACCATTGAAGACGGTTCTGCTTTACAGAAACTGATTGATATGGTGGAAGCACAGGGCGGCAACGGAGATGTGATTCGTGACACTTCCTTGTTTGAAGAAGCCAAATATGCATATGAAGTACTTGCAAATGAGGACGGCGTAATCAATGCCATGGATACCGAAAAGTGCGGTATTGCTTCGGTTATGCTCGGTGCCGGACGTGAGACCAAGGATTCTCCGGTGGATTTATCGGCAGGTATTCTTCTTCATAAAAAGACCGGTGACAAGGTGCAAAAGGGAGATGTGCTGGCGACTATGTATGCGGCAAAAGAAGAGCTTTTTGCTTCTGCGGAAAGTAAATACCGCAGTGCCATTACAATCAGTAAGGAGCCGGTTGCAAGAGCATCCTTAATTTTTGCAAAAGTATCAAAAGACGGAGTGGAGAGATATTAATATGACAGCAGAAAAAATAGCATCCCATATTGACCATACATTATTAAAGGCATTTTGTTCCTGGGAAGAGATTCAGGCATTGTGCGACGAAGCCGTAAAGTATCACACGGCAAGCGTATGTATTCCTTCCTGCTTTATTAAGCCTGTAAAAGAAAAATACGGTGACAAAATCGTGCTTTGTACCGTAGTCGGTTTCCCACTTGGCTATTGCAATACCGAGGCAAAAGTGGCAGAGACTAAGAAGGCATTGGAAGATGGTGCAGACGAAATTGATATGGTTATCAATATTACCGATGTAAAAAACGGCGATTATAAAAAGGTAGAAGATGAAATCGCCCTGTTAAAGGAAGTGTGCGGCAATAAGGTGTTAAAGGTTATTATAGAGACATGCTACTTAACCGAAGACGAAAAAGTAGCAATGTGCAAGGCGGTAACGAATGCCAAAGCAGATTATATTAAGACTTCCACGGGCTTTGGCACGGCAGGAGCAACCCTTGGGGATGTGCTTCTTATGAAAGCCAATATCGGCTCTGATGTCAAAATCAAGGCAGCAGGCGGTATCCGCACAAAAGAGGCGATGGAACAGTATCTGGAAGCCGGCTGTGACAGAATCGGCTGCAGTTCAACAGCAGTGTTATTTAGCGAATAATGGCTTGCGGAATTAATTCTAAATTATTAAAAAATTCTCTTGACATGATGTATTTTTATGTGTAATATATGACTGTTGTCGCAAGACAAAACAAATATGTGCGCTTAGCTCAGCTGGATAGAGCGTTTGGCTACGGACCAAAAGGTCGGGAGTTCGAATCTTCTAGCGCACGTAAAACCCCGTAAGTATAAGGCTTGCGGGGTTTTTTGTAACAAAAAAATGTATTACATTTTGAGATTACAGGGCATAATGAAAAGAGTCAGATAGAATCCAATTGAAATACATTTGAGATACAATGCTATGAAAAGAAAGAAAAATATTTAAAGAATATGAATAGAACCAAGAAATTTATCAGTATAGCACTATTATTTCTTCTCCCCATCATCATTTTTTACACCATGGAATTCTTTTTGCGGAATCCTTTTGAGAAGATGCGGGTTGGAATACAGTTTTTAAATATTGCGTTTTTTGAACTGGTGGCGGTGATTTTGTTTTTTGCCGCAAAGAGCGTAAGAATAGCCATTCGTGTTGAAGCGGTTGTTGCACTGCTTATCGGATTGATTGATTATTTTGTGGTGCAGTTTCGAAGTAATCCGGTCATGCCGTGGGATATTTACAGTATTAAGACGGCAGCAGTTGTGGCGAATAATTATGATTATTCGTTGGAGCCGCAGGCGATTATCTGTGTGGGAATCCTGCTACTTATTTTTGCAGGTACATGGTTTATTCCAAAATGGGATAAACTACTGACTCCGCTTAG
>JAZMZZ010000226.1:0-7399 GCA_045586245.1 Lachnospiraceae bacterium
ATTTGAGCTTCCGTAAATGCAATTGTTGCTTCCGCACTACCAAATCCGGCAGCTGCTTCAATCTGACCTGCAGTAACTTCAGCCATTTTACCGTCTAATTCCTTTAATTGAGCCTGTAAGGCAGAAAGTTGCTTTTCGAGTTCTTGTATAGTAAGAATGGATTGAATATTATTGATTACATCCATTTGCAACGAATTAAGCGACACCAAATTATTCTGTGCTGATGCCAATATTCCAGCCACACTTCCTGATGCATAATCTTCAGCCTGTTCCAATTCATCTGCTGACATCATTCCACTAAGTAAGGTACTTATCATTGCATAATCATCCGAACTAAATTCTGTTTTAGCTGCATATAATCCCATTCCAAGGTATGCATCATACAAATCCTTTTTACTCGTGTATTCTGACTCCAACGCCTTATATGCATCTTCCCCACCAAGTGCCGCTTTCGCGGTAAGAATCTGCATATTAATGGATGCAATATTAGCCTCCAGCTTCGTCTTGCCATCAATCAGCGCCTCAGCACCAGATGCCAACTGCTCCGTAACGGATTCCTTTTGCTTCTCTAACTCAGCCTTTCCGTCCGCCAGTTCCGCCTTGCCGTCTGCAATCTCCTGCTTTCCGTCCGCAATCTCCTGTCTGGCATCGGCCAAATCCTGCTCATTTTTCTTTATTTCATTGATACTGTCCGCAATTTCTTTCTCGCCGTCGGCAAGTTCTGCTTTACCGTCGTCAATCTCCTTCTGGGCATCCGCAAGTTCACTGTCAATAGAACCGAAAACCTGCCCGTTTATCGCATCAATTTTATCCTGGCGGATAATAACGTTTACATTTTCATCCAAAAGACCGGTCGCGCTTGCCGAAGCAACACCCTCGATACTCTCCAAACGCGGAATAACCTCTTCCTGTGTGTATTCACTGATTTGTGCATCCGTCATACCATCTACACCAACGGCCGCAATCATAACCGGAAGCATATCCGGATTCAGTTTCATCATTATGGGATTGCCCACCGAATCATCCCAATAGGGCTTAATCTGGTCAAGACTTTCCCTTATTTCAAGCGATACGGAATCCATATCTGCCGACTGTTCAAACTCCATAACTACCATGGAATAATTCTCATTGGAAACGGAAGTAATATTTTTCACATTACTGATAGTTGCCATGGACGATTCCACGGGGTCCGTTACAACCATCTCCACGGTTTCCGGGCTCGCGCCGACATATGTTGTCATTACAATTACATATGGAAGGCTTATGTTCGGGAGCAAATCGGTACTCATCTTCATAAATGATACAACTCCCAATACAATTACCATGATTACCGCCACAAGGACCGTATATGGTTTTTTGACACTAAAATTTGGCATTTCTGTTCTCCTTGTATGTATGTTTTTACGATTTCGTATCTATGTATATGCTTCTGCCATTCATTTCCGACCAACGGGTCGGTTTTTTGAATTAAAAAAGGTAACCACTATTTAGCGATTACCTTTCGAATTTTGTTTTTGATGCGTTGCAGGGCATTATCCGTCGATTTTTCATCTCTTCCCAGCACTCTCGCAATCTGTGAATAACTCATTCCGGTAAGGTAAAGATCCAGTACCTGTTTTTCAAAGGCACTGAGTTCCTCTTCTATTTTCCTTTCCAATGATATCACATTTTCCTTATCAATCAAGAGCTGTTCGGGATTTTTTTGGTCTGTAAATCCTAAAATATTTATAAACTCCTCGCCCGCATTATCGCTATTATCGTTTTCACTAGCCGCATAGAGTGAAATGTACGAATTAAGAGGCATATTCTTCTTACGGTTTGATGCCTGGACAGCGGTATACATCTGTCTGGAAATACACAAATCAGCAAATGTAAAAAAACTGGCATCCCTTCCGGCATCATAATCACGGATGGCTTTGAAAAGACCAATCATGCCTTCCTGGATTAAATCTTCCGTATCGGCTCCGAGAATATACATGGACTTAGCTTTGCTGCGCACAAGATTTTTATATTTGTTCATTATATAATCCGTAATATCACGTTCCCCATCACGAAGGCGCTGAATTAACATCTCATCGCTCTCATTTTGGTACTTTTGGACTGTATTTGCATTATATTCTTGCATTTGTCTCCTTTTTCCATGTTAAAACATAGTACTTTTGCATCATATCTTGCAACAATTATGTAAACCTTCAACCTCTCTGGCGGACAATTTCATATGCCAAAA
Organism: Lachnospiraceae bacterium; assembly: GCA_045586245.1. Taxonomy (GTDB): domain Bacteria; phylum Bacillota; class Clostridia; order Lachnospirales; family Lachnospiraceae; genus RGIG8767. Next base: position 2,228 of record JAZMZZ010000226.1, read on the forward strand.
CGCCTGCTGCAACGGATGCATTCAGCGAATCAATGTCCCCCTTCATCGGAATGGATGCAATAAAATCACATTTTTCTTTTACAAGACGGCTGACACCCTCACCCTCATTTCCAATCACCAAACCAATCGGTCCGGTTAAATTCAGACAATACATGGTCTCGCCTCCCATATCGGCACAAACAAACCAAAGCCCCTCTTTTTTGAGTTCTTCAATTGTCTTGGATAGATTCGTCACACGTGCTACCGGAGTATAGTTTAGCGCTCCCGCACTCGTACGTGCAACCGTTGCCGTAAGACCTACCGCCCTGTTTTTGGGAATGATCACACCATGCGCACCGGCAAGATTGGCCGTACGGATAATGGCACCCAAATTATGGGGATCTTCTATATTATCCAATAGGAAAATAAACGGAGCCTCGCCTTTATCCCTCGCATTTGCAAGAATATCCTCAACTTCCGCATACTCATATGCTGCCGCCATGGCAATCACACCCTGATGATGTCCAGTCTCAGAAAGCTGGTCCAGACGTTCCTTTGCCACATATTTTACGTAAATATCCTTTGTTTTCGCCAGTCTTTTGATTGTCATTACCGGTCCGTCCTGGCATCCGTCCTGAATATACAACTTATCAATCGGTTTTTCACTGCGTAATGCTTCTGTTACCGCATTACGGCCTTCTATCTTATACTCATTTACTGCCTGTTTTTCCATAGATTTCTCCTTGTTTGCATCAATAACACATGATATTAACACAAATAAAAACCATTCACTTGCTTATCCTACTAAATCTCCAGCTCCAATTGGCTCAACGCCTGCTTAATGAGTTCAATAATCCGGTCCTCTTTATCCTGAAGATAGAGATATCCGATTAATGCCTCAAATCCCGTTGCCCTACGGTAATCCGAAACCGATGCGTTCTTGGCTACGGAATACGATTTGGCATTGCGTCCGCGCTTATATACCGCAAGTTCTTCTTCCGAAAGCGATTCCAAAACAACTTCTGCCATCATGGACTGGGTCTGCGCTTTTACAATCGCACTCTTTTTCTTATGAAGACTTTCCGGAGCACGGTTACCACGTTCTACAATAACCGTCCTAATAATTAAGTCAAAGACGCAATCTCCCAAAAAGGCAAGCGTCAGCGGAGAATAATTCCGCAAATCGACATCTTCGCATTCAAATTCCTGCTTCAGTTTTTTAAGAAGGCTTAAGCTCTCTTCCATTTTACTCCTTCTCTGGTATCTTCCAGAATAATACCCTTCTGTAATAATGTATCACGGATTTCATCCGCAAGCTTAAAATTCTTTTCTTTTCTTGCTGCCTGTCTTGCCGCAATCATATCTTCAATTTCCTGATCCAGAATTTCTTCTTTTCTTTCTAAAATAAGACCACAGATATCAGCAAGTGTTGTTAATTGCTTTAACAATGCTTCTACAAATTCTTTGCTGCTGTTTTCATTTGTATTTGTATTAATGAATTTAACAAGTTCAAAGATTACTGAAATCGCATCTGCCGTATTAAAATCGTCATCCATTGCTTCATTATAACGGTCGTTATATTTTGACGCTTCCTCTAATAACTGCGTTTCTTCATCCGTAAACGTATTTTCATTTGTTAAATATGAATTTAACTTATCTGCACATGTCACGATTCTTTCCAAGCCGTTTTTAGCAGCTTCCATAAGATCTGCACTGAAATTTAACGGACTTCTGTAATGAGCAGAAAGCATAAAGAAACGCAAAACCTGCAAATCATACTTCTGTGCAATATCACGCACGGTGAAGAAATTACCGGCAGACTTACTCATTTTCTTATTATCAATATTTAAGAACGCATTGTGCATCCAATACTTGGCAAACTGCACTCCATTAGCCGCTTCTGACTGTGCAATCTCATTTTCATGATGCGGGAATACAAGGTCTTCACCACCGGCATGAATATCTATTTCATCACCAAGATATTTTTTACTCATAACGGAGCATTCAATATGCCATCCCGGACGGCCGTTACACCAAGGAGACTCCCAATATGGTTCCCCATCTTTTTTCGGTTTCCAAAGCACGAAGTCAAGCGCATCTTCTTTCTGGTCTTCGCCGGATACAAGCAAAGAACGGTTACCTCCCTGCAAATCATCCAGATTCTTATGGGAAAGCTTACCGTATTCCTTAAATTTTCTGGTGCGGAAATATACTGTACCGTCAGCAGCCGGATAAGCATATCCTTTTTCAATCAAATTCCCAATCATATCCAGCATGCCACAGATTTCCTGTGTTGCAAGCGGATGGGTCGTTGCAGGGCGGACATTCATTGCTTCCATATCCTTCTTACATTCTGCAATATACCGTTCCGAAATTACAGATGCTTCTACCCTCTCTTCGATTGCTTTCTTGATAATTTTATCGTCTACATCCGTAAAATTGGATACATAGTTCACTTCATATCCCCGATGCTCCATATATCTTCTTACGGTATCAAAAACAATCATCGGTCTCGCGTTACCGATATGAATCAGATTGTACACGGTAGGGCCGCAGACATACATTTTAACCTTTCCGGGCTCTAATGGCACAAATTCCTCTTTTGATTTTGTTAATGTGTTATAAATTTTCATCATCCGTCTCCTTTTCCATCTTATTCAGTCTGCTCTCCAATTCAAGCACACGGTTTATCAACTCTGTATTCGTATTTTGCAACTGCTGGATATCTTCCCTGACAGGGTCCGGTAAATGCCCATGGTCCATTGTCTCCTGAGGCAATGACATGTTATTACGCTTTACCACACGCCCCGGAATACCTACTACTGTAGAATTCGGCGGTACTTCTTCCAAAACCACACTTCCGGCACCGACTTTACTGTTATCACCAATGGTAAACGAACCAAGTATTTTGGCCCCGGCACTAATCATGACATTATTGCCGATTGTCGGGTGACGCTTGCCATGCTCTTTACCGGTTCCGCCGAGCGTAACGCCCTGATACAGCGTCACATTATCTCCGATTATTGTCGTCTCACCGATAATAACACCATTTCCATGATCAATAAAGAAACCTTTCCCAATCTTTGCACCGGGATGTATTTCAATACCGGTCTTTCTGGCACCTCTCTGTGACACCCATCTTGCCCAGAAATAATGCCCTTTTTCATACAATCTGTGTGCGACCCGATAGTGTAACATAACCTTAAAACTCGGGTACAAAAAAACTTCCATTTTGGAATGAATCGCCGGGTCTCTTTCCTGAATCAGGCGGATTTCATCCTGAACCATCTTATAAAATGACATATAGCATTCCTCTTTCAATAAAAAACCTCCGTCTCATTTAGAGACGAAGGTTATCCGCGGTTCCACTCTAATAAAGATAGATTATCTATCTTCACTCATATCCTGTAACGTAGGTATACGTATCCGGCTACTTGGTTTCACCGGATCAACTCACGAATGCACTTCAAAAACAGTCCTCCCGGACGCTCACAGCCGACGGCGTTCCTTCTCTGAAAAGATTCTCTGTTTTCTACTCTTTCGTTCACAGTCTTTATCTTATTCTTTCTTCTATTAGAATATGAAGTTTATTCTGATTTGTCAACCTATTTATCCGCATAAAAACAAGGAAAAATCAGACATCTGCTTTACTGCAGCCGCTACAGCCGTTACATTTAGCAGCCTGCAAATCTTCTATATCCACGGTTGCAAATTCTCTCGGACTGTTAAGCAGACAAATCGCCTGCGAAGAAATTCCTTCTCCGCTTCCGGTAAAACCAAGTCCTTCCTCGGTTGTTGCCTTCACGCTCACCTGTGATACATCAATAGATAACGCATCTGCAATATTCTGACGCATGGCGTCAATATATGGTCTCATTTTAGGGGCTTGTGCTATGATTGTTGCATCAATATTCTCTATAATATAACACTCGTTTTCTATCAAAGTGCCCACTTCTTTAAGCAGTACAAGGCTATCCGCGCCTTTGTATCTTATATCCGTATCCGGGAAATGTTTACCTATATCACCAAGCGCAGCAGCACCAAGCAAAGCGTCTGAAATAGCGTGTAAAAGCACATCTGCGTCAGAGTGTCCAAGCAATCCTTTTTCATAAGGAATCTTAACACCACCCATAATCAAATCTCTTCCGTCTACTAATTTGTGTACGTCATATCCCATTCCGATACGCATATTTTTTGAGACCTCCAAATATTAATTCCAAATATAACTTTTAATTCTTTATAATCCAAGAATCATTGATACCAACGGCATCGTAACAACCGATAAAATCGTCGAAACCGCAACCCCTTTTGATGCAAGTGCATAATTGCCATCGTATTGCTGGGCAAGCATGGCTGTCATACTTGCAACCGGTGTGGAAAGAATAACCATACATACCCCAAGCACCATCTCACTATCAATAAACTGTCTTAAAACAAGTAATAATAAGATAGGAATGACCAGTAATTTTAAACCGCAGAAAATCAACAAACGGATATCCGTAAACAAATCCTTAAATTTGATTTTTGTCAAAGATGCGCCAATTACCATCATACTAAGCGGTGCAGTAAGATTACTCAAATTACTGACAATCGTTTTAACAAATGCCGGTGTTTCAATTTGGAACAAGGCAATCACTATTGAAATAATACAACAAATAACGCCGATGTTTAATATTTTCTTTAAATCCAGCTTTTCGTTATCCTCTGTTTTCTTTTTAAGAACGAGAATTCCATAGGTGTATATCAGGACATTAAACGGTATCTGGAACAAAGCCGCGTACAAAAGGGCTTCTGTTCCGTAAAGGCTACCAATAAGCGGGAATCCCATAAATCCGATATTGGAAAATATCATCATTACTTTATATACCCCCCTGTCCTCCTTGGGAACACCAAGAAGTAAAGGTGTAATTAGTCCAATAAGAATGAGCACGGTATATATCACAACCGTCAACCCAAGCGTTGCAAACAGTTCTCTTCCTTCCATCATCTTTCCACTGTTGACACTGCCTGAAATAACCATTGCCGGACAAGCCACATAAACAACAAGCCAAGAAAGCTGTTTAAATGTCGCGTCCGAAATATATCCCTTATGGCTCACATAATAACCAATGAGCATCAACACAAACAATACAATCATTTGTTGTAACAATAACATAGTCTACCTCGAAATCATCTTCTGATAAATTATTCATT
>JAZMZZ010000227.1:0-13373 GCA_045586245.1 Lachnospiraceae bacterium
AAGATCGTTCCTGCATTAACAGAACAGATTAAGGCTGCAAAAGCTAATAAATAATTAATAAAATAAGAACCGGCTGCTCGGACTTCACAAGTTCAGAAATCGCAGCCGGTTTCTTATTTTATAATTATATTAGCTTTTGCATTATCGCAAGCTATGTAATTGGTTGTGGAAAAGGTATCTATTAACTTAGATATCTTTTTTTATGAAAAATATATTGAAATTAATTTTTAATTCACTTAGGCTTATTTATAGGACGTCCGAATAATATGATTTTTTGCTTTACAGGAGGAAGTTTTGATGAAGAATGTTTTAGATAATTATTCAAGTAAAAACGATATTAATATAAAACAGATTGTAGCCTATAAAGATAACATACTTGAAATGGAAGAGTATGAAGGTGGATTTAAGAAAGAAGATACAATGAATGTTATGAGTGTGACAAAATCCATAACATCATTGCTGGTAGGTATTGCTATTGATAGGGGCTTGATAAAAAGTGTAGACGATTTTGTAATGGACTATTACAAGGAAACATACACGCCTAAAAGGGGAGAGCAAACTATATTTAAAGTTACAATTAAGCATTTGCTTACAATGACAGCACCCTATAAGGGAAAGAATGAGCCATGGACAAAGGTTTGTACCTCAGAGGATTGGACATTGACAACATTGGATGTTTTGGGTGGCCGCAAAGGTATCACCAATGAATTCAGATATCATACGCTTGGTGTTCAAATTCTATTGGGAATTATCAGAATTACAAGCGGAATGAATGTACTTGATTTTGCTAACGAATATCTTTTTAAGCCTTTAGGGATTGCGCCAAGAAGCAATGCAGGCTGCGAGAGCAAAGAAGACCAGTTTGAGTATTTGATGAACAAAAACGACCACGGGAAGGTTTGGTTTTTAGACCCGACAGGTATGCCGACTGCAGGTTGGGGATTATCCCTTTCTGCTTATGAAATGGCTCAGATAGGTTTGATGGTGCTTAATGACGGAGTTTATAAGAATACTCGTATTGTAAGCGAGAATTGGATTAAAATGATGACAAAATCCTACATATCTACCGATGAGAAATTTGGAAATCAGGATTATGGCTTTTTGTGGTGGCTTCCTCACAGAACAGAAGATGTAATTTCTGCTATCGGTGATGGTGGTAATATTATTTATATTGACAGGAAAAATCAGATTGTAGTAGCCATAACGGCCCATTTTAAACCTATGGTTTTTGATAGAGTAGAATATATTGAAAAGAATATTGTGGAAGCATTAATATAGAGGATAATGAAATGCATCCGAGAGTTGTATGTAAACAATTTTAAGCAAATAATCACATAATGAGCAATTTTAATTAAGGAAAGTCCCTCCTATAATGTAGATAAGCTAAGCTACATATAGGAGGGACTTTTTATGCAATACGGACATTTCGATAATGAGAAGAGAGAATATGTAATAGATAATGTGGCACTACCCTGTTCCTGGACCAATTATCTTGGCGTGGAAGATATGGCAGCGGTAATCAATCATACAGCAGGCGGTTATTTGTTTTATAAAACACCGGAGTACCATAGAATCAGCCGTTTCAGGGGAAATGGTGTTCCGATGGATCGTCCCGGCTTTTATATCTATATCCGCGACAATGAAAAGAAGGACTACCATTCCATTTCGTGGCAACCGGTAGGAAAGGATTTAGCAGAAGCAAATTATAAGTGCAGGCATGGTCTGTCCTATACAGTTTATGAGTGTGAATATGATGGCTTGCAGTCTTCCCAGACGATGGTAATACCAAGGGGAGAAAATGTTCTTTTGTGGGATGTGCGCGTAAAGAATACGACAGGACAGAATAGGAATCTTTCTCTGTTTTCTTATATGGAGTTCTCATTCCATCACATTATGATTGATAACCAGAATTACCAGATGAGTTTGTATTGTGCCGGTTCTTCCTATGACAACGGTATTATAGAGGAAGACCTGTTTTATGAGGAGTTCGGATATCAGTATCTTGCGACCAATTTTATTCCTGACGGATATGACTGTATCAGGGAGAAGTTTCTTGGCACTTATCGTACCGAAGATAATCCGATAGCCGTGGAAAAAGGAATGTGCGGTAATACGGCAGAACTGGGCGGGAATCATTGCGGAAGTCTGCAGAAGAATTTTACATTGCAGCCGGGTGAGGAAGTTCGTTTTATTTTTATGCTTGGTGAAGGAAGAAGGGAAGAAGGAGAACGTATCCGTAAAAAGTACAGTGATTTTACGGCAGTGGACGCGGTATATGAAGATTTAAGAGCATATTGGGAAAATAAATGCCGTGCACTTCAGATTCAGACGCCGAATGAGGGAATGAACACCCTGATTAATACATGGACATTGTATCAGTCAGAAATCAATGTAATGTTTTCTCGTTTTGCTTCCTTTATTGAAGTCGGAGGCAGAGTTGGTTTGGGATATCGTGATACGGCTCAGGATGCCATGACGATTCCGCATTCCAATCCGGAAAAATGTAAGGAAAGAATTGAACAATTACTGAGAGGTCTAACGACACATGGATATGGTCTGCACCTTTTCTCGCCGGAATGGTTTGAAGAAAAGAAAGGAGAAGAACCGTTCAAATCCCCGACGGTTGTTCCAAGGCCGGATAAAAGCAGCATAATTCATGGATTGAAAGATGCCTGTTCCGATGATGCACTATGGTTGGTGGCATCAATTGTGGAATACATAAAAGAAACCGGAGAAGTGGATTTTGCAAGAAAACAGATTACATATGCAGATACTTTTGTAGAAGGGAAAGAGTTTACGGAGAGCGTATATGAGCACTGTAAACGTATTTTGGATTTTAGCGCGAAACAGGTCGGAGCAACCGGTATTTGTAAGGGACTTCGTGCCGATTGGAACGATTGCCTAAATCTTGGCGGTGGTGAAAGCGCGATGGTAAGTTTTCTTCACTATTGGGCGCTTAGTCATTTTATTGAATTGGCGTCATATTTGGGAGAAACAGAGGATGTTATAAAGTATACGCGGATGGCTGAGCAGGTTAAGGAAGCATGCGATTCCGTTCTTTGGGATGGAGACTGGTATATCCGCGGTATTACTAAAAACGGTAAGAAGATAGGATGTAAGGAAGATGCGGAAGGACGTGTACATTTAGAATCCAATGCATGGGCGGTTTTGTCCGGAGTAGCAAAAGGAGAAAAGGCGCAGAAGACGCTTGAAAGTATCGACAGATATTTGTATACGCCATATGGATTGTTGTTAAATACGCCTTCTTATACAAAACCGGATGATGATATTGGGTTTGTAACAAGAGTATACCCGGGCTTAAAAGAAAACGCTGCCATCTTCTCGCATCCGAATCCATGGGCATGGGCAGCTGCCTGTGTGTGTGGAAGGGGAGACCTTGCTATGAAATTCTACGATGCGCTTTGTCCGTATTGGCAGAATGATAAGATCGAAATTCGCGAGTCAGAACCGTATTCCTATTGTCAGTTTATAGCAGGAAAAGACCATTCCGCATTTGGACGTGCAAGACACCCGTTTATGACGGGTAGCGGAGGCTGGTCGTATTTCAGTGCAACGAGATATATGTTGGGTATCCGACCGGACTTTGACAGATTGCTTATTAACCCGTGTATACCGGAAAATTGGGATGGATTTACGGTTACCAGAAGATGGAGAGGTGCCGATTATTGTATCACCGTGCATAATCCGCAGAAGGTAATGTCAGGGGTAAAACAGATTTTGGTTGACGGAGAAGAAGTGAAAGATATTCCTTCTTTTAAAGAAGGAAGTAAGCATGAAATTACGGTAATAATGGGTAAATAAGAAGGTGTGTAAAATGATTAAATTTGGTACCGGTGGTTTTAGAGCCATCATAGGAGAAGATTTTACGAAAGAGAATATCCAAATTCTTTCTAAGGCATTGTGCGACAAGATGAAAAAGGAAGGTGTAGAGAACACCGGCATGGTAATCGGTTATGACAGACGTTTTCTTTCAAAAGAGGCGATGCAATGGGCGGCCATGGTTTTTGCAAAAGAAGGAATCCGTGTCAGCCTCATTAATAAGTCAGCGCCGACGCCGCTTGTTATGTATTATGTAATGAAGCACAAGTATTATTACGGTATGATGATTACGGCCAGTCATAATCCGGCGATTTATAACGGGGTAAAGGTATTTACCTATGGCGGAAGAGATGCGGATGAAACCCAGACTTGGGAACTCGAACAGTTTATCAACGAAGTGACGGATATTCCTGTGGAGCAGATGGACTATCAGGAGGGAATCGAAAAAGGACTGATTGAAGAGATTTATCCTTTGAATGAATATCTGGACAGTATTATAGAGTCCGTCGATATGGGAAAAATCCGTGATTGCGGTTTGCGTATTGCATTGGATCCCATGTATGGGGTAAGTGAAACTTCCCTCAAAACAATACTTATGACGGCCAGATGTGAAGTAGAAACCATCCATGAACGTCACGATACGTTGTTTGGAGGGAAATTGCCGGCCCCAACGGAAAATACACTTCGTACATTGCAAAATTATGTACTGGACAGGAAATGCGATTTGGGAATTGCTACGGATGGTGATGCAGATCGAATCGGTGTAATCGATGATAAAGGAAATTTCCTGCATCCGAACGATATTTTAGTATTGCTGTATTATTATTTATTAAAATACAAAGGCTGGCACGGACCGGCTGTGAGAAATATCTGTACTACACATATGCTTGACCGCGTAGCGGAAAGTTTTGGAGAAAAATGTTACGAAGTTCCGGTCGGATTTAAGCATATCTCGGCAAAGATGAACGAGTCAGATGCGATTATTGGAGGAGAGTCTTCCGGCGGTATGGCAGTAAGAGGACATATTAAAGGCAAGGACGGAATTTACGCTTCTGCACTTTTGGTTGAGATGATTGCCGTAACCGGCATGAAGTTGTCTGAGATTATGGAGAAGATACGTAGTGAATACGGTATGCTTGCGTTAGTTGAAAAAGATTTCCGGTTCAGTGCGGAAAAGAAAAGCAGCATATGTAAAATGCTTTTATCAGACAAAAAGTTGCCTTATGTTCCGTATGACATAGAAAAAATTTCTTATTTGGATGGTCTGAAATTATATTTAAAAAACGGCGGATGGATTTCGGTACGTTTTTCGGGTACGGAACCGCTGCTTAGAATTTTCTGCGAAATGCCGGATAAAAAGGATGCGGAAAATTTATGTGATATTTTTGAAGCGTTTCTATTTGGTTAAATAATCAACGGAAAGGAATCGCGAATTATAAATTACGATAAAAGGATGGTAAAACGGTTTTTAACTGTGTTATCATCCTTTTATAGAGTGTAAGAAAGGAAGAGTGACGATGAGTACCACAGATAAAGAAAAAACTAAGGTATATCCGAAAAAAGAACGGAATTCACTTAGATCGGGTATGATCCGCATGCTTTTAATGGGGTGGTTTTTTCCACTCTTGTTTATGATTTTGATGATGAGCTTTCTGGTTACCAGTAAGATTAATGACCAGATTGAGCGTTCAATAGTGACATCCACGGATAAAGCTGCAGAGATACTGAAAATACAATTGGAAGCCAGTGAGACTGCATCCAAAAATGCATCTTATTTGTCTGTTATTCGTACGGCATATGATTTCTATCTTGCAGACGGGGACAGACGTGATTTCCAGGAGAAAGTACTGACTTTTTTAAATCAGCAGTATAGGTTTGACAGTAATTGCAGAGCCGCAATTCTGGTTTTCCCGGATTATCTTGAGGAGAACTTTTTTACGTTTAATAACAGTAAAAACGGAACCTATAAGGATATTGAATTTTTCAAAAATAATGTGCAGGATGAACTGTTAGCGCGTATGCAGGAACTGGATACGAATACAGAACTTATGACTTGCGACGGAAGAATATACATGGTACGTAATCTGGTTGATGCCAAATTCCGTCCATATGCAGTGCTTGCCATGGAACTGGATAAAAATTCGATCATGCGTGGTCTTTTCAGTATCTGGGGATACGAGGATGTGACCTTGTATCTGGACGGAGAAGTTTTCCTGGATGCATCGGCAGATGAAGTGGTAGATTATGATGATGCGGTTCGGGAAAAACTGACGGCGGAAAAACTGTTTTTTGTAAAAACAGACAGAACCCATTCCCATGTGTATAAGCGGATTTCAATGTATAATGGGGAATTTGATATTGCGGTACGTTTGAATAATTCGGTTATTTATGCGGAGATGCAGGTGATCAGTTATGTTTTTGTGACATTAATCCTGTTTATGATTCCGTTGATTTATATAATCTTTACCTTTTTCCACCGCCGGGTAACAAAGCCGGTACAGGAGATGGTTCAGGCGTTTGATGTGGTGAAGTCAGGAGAATACGGAGTGAAGATACCGGAGGCTAAAGACAGCGAAGAGTTTTTTCATATGAAAGAATCTTTCAATCATATGTCCGTCCAGTTAAAAAATCAGTTTGAAAGGATATACAAGGAAGAAATTGCATTAAGGGATGCGAGAATCATGGCATTACAGTCTCAGATTAATCCGCATTTTTTGAATAATACGTTGGAGATTATTAATTGGGAAGCAAGATTGAATGAGAATTATAAGGTTAGTCAAATGATAGAAGCATTATCCACGATGTTGGAAGCTTCTATGAACCGGAGGGCACAGCCGTTTAATACGGTGGCGGAAGAGATGGTATATGTGGATGCGTATCTGTATATTATCTCCCAGAGGTTCGGAGAGAAATTCCAGTGTTCAAAGGAAATAGACGAAAGCCTGCTGGGATATAAGATTCCGCGTCTGATTGTACAACCCATCGTGGAAAATGCCGTAGAGCATGGTATGGATATTGCTAAGAAGGGTGAGGTAATTCTGAGACTGTACAAAAAAGAGGAAGATGTTTTGTGCATTGAGATAGAAGATAACGGAACATTAAGCCATGAGGACGAGAAAAAGATTCACAGGTTATTATCGGAGGAACTGAATCCGTTAAATGAAAGGCATGTGAGCCTTGGTATCAGGAATGTAGACCGCCGGTTAAAGATGTTGTATGGGGATGATTTCGGATTGGTTATTGCAAACAACAAAAATAGTCATACTGTGAGCACAATTTTAGTCAAATGCAGTGAAAGAACAGCGCAATAATATGCAAAAAAAGACAACACCAGCAATTACTCTTTGGATGGTTTCATACTATGATGTAGTTACAGATGAAGAAGTCATCGCAAAGAGAAATGGGAGGTATTTTTATGAAACGATTCATAGCAACATTGCTTACAGGCATGATGGTTCTTTCACTTGTAGCATGTGGAAACCAGCAGACAGGTAAAGAGGTGGCTGCAGAGAAACCTGCAGCAGAGAAAGAGGTTGCGGAAGTTGCCGAAAGTAAAGCTGAACCGGTAGAGCTCAATATTACTACTACATTTGCCGGTGAAGACGGAAATGCGCAGAACTTTAAGGATGCCGTAGCAGCATGGTGTGCAGAAACAGGAAACACAGTAGCAGATACATCTGCAACAAGTGATGAAACTTTTAAGACAAGAGTTGTAACAGACTTTGAAACAGGTTCTGAACCGGACGTATTGTTCTTCTTTAACGGAGCCGATGCGAACAGCTTTATCGAAGCAGGCAAGGTAGTTTCCATCGATGAAATCCGCGCAGAATATCCGGAATACGCAAGCAATATGAATGACGAGCTGATCACAGATTCTTTAGTAGACGGTAAGAAGTATGCAGTACCTGTAAACGGTTTCTGGGAAGCAATGTTTGTTAATACAGAAGTATTGGAAGCAGCAGGTGTAGCAATGCCGGGAGCTGATTACACAATGGAAATGTTTAAGGCTGATTGCCAGAAGATTAAGGATGCAGGCTATGCACCAATCGCAGCAGCACTTGGAAATATTCCTCATTACTGGTGGGAGTTTGCAATCTTTAACCACAATACACCGGAAAATCATTTGACAATTCCTGCAAGTATCGATGAAGCAGGTGCTTGGATTGCCGGAATGAACGATATTAAAGAATTATACGAATTGGGTTATTTCCCTGAAAATACATTATCTGCAACAGATGATGAAACATTTGCAATGTTTACAGAAGGTAAGGCAGCATTCCTCATTGATGGTTCTTGGAAAGTTGGCGGTATTGTAGCAGCTTGCCAGTCTGATCCTGAAGATGCATCTACTTTAGATACAGCTAAATTAGACAACTTTGATGTTACATACGTTCCTGGAAATGGCGACAGAAAAGCAACTGATTTAGTTGGTGGTCTTTCCATGGGTTACTACATCACAAAGAAGGCATGGGATGATCCTGCTAAGAGAGACGCAGCAGTAAGTTTTGTATCTTACATGACATCCGACGAAGTAGTTCCTGTATTTGCTCAGCATACAGCTTCTGCACTCAAGAATGCGCCGGCAGTTGATGAGTCTAAGTTCAATGCATTACAGGTTAAGTCAATGGAGATGATGTCAGGTGTTACTTCTTTAACAGGTGCCGTACAGGATATCTTCCAGGGAGATTGCCGTGTATCTACATTTGATGGTATGCCGGAAATCGTAACCGGTAAGGTAGACGCAATTGACGCGGTAGAAGAAGGCCTTAATCTTTATAACAATCAGTAATTACGATATAAACAGCCGGAGATGATATGTCTCCGGCTGATTTCAAAAAATGAGAAGATAGGTGAAAATATGGGCGCGAGCATATATAGAAATAAAAAGCCGGTTTTATTTTTCTTATTTCCGGCCTTTTTATTTATGATTGTTTATCTGTATTATCCGTTTTTGCAAAACATCTGGAACAGTTTCCAGAATATCAGACAGTTGGGTAGCTCCGGAGACGGCTTTTTGGATCCATGGTATGCCAACTATGTGGAATTACTCGAGGACGAAATTGTAAGGACTTCCTTAAAGAACACTTTAATTATGATGCTTGTTACTTTAGTGGGACAGGTGGGAATAGCTGTTGTATTAGCGCTGATGGTAGACAATGTCAAACACGGGAAACAGTTTTTTAAGACGGTTTATTTTTTCCCGATTGTTATTTCTGCAACAGCACTCGGTTTATTGTTCAATTTGATTTTCCTTTACGATAAAGGTATGTTAAATCAGTTGTTGGAAAAATTGGGAAAAACCGGACTGACAGACTGGAAAGCAGAGGGGATTGCACTGGTTACCATGATGCTTCCGGTTATGTGGCAGTATGTGGGTTTTTATTTTGTGATTCTTATTACGGGATTGAATAATATTTCGGAAGAACTGTACGAGGCAGCCAAAATAGACGGTGCTTCTACAATTCAGAGAGTGCGGTATATTTCGTTGCCCTTATTGTACAATGTGATATGTACCTGTAGTGTATTGGCAGTTACCGGCGCGTTAAAAGTATTTGATTTGCCTTGGACAATGTTTCCTAAGGGAATGCCGTTAAAATCTACATTTTTAACAGGTACCTATATGTATTACCAGACAATGGAAGCCAAGAATGTTGATTACGGTTCTGCACTTGCTGTACTGATTGTTGTTTTAGGAATTATTTTATCTAAGGTTGTAAACGCGATTTTTAAGGAAAAGGACTATTAAGGAGGAGGCTGTTATGAAAAAAAAGAATACGTTCTCCGTGGGTTATACCCTGGTATACGCCTTTTTGTGTTTTTGGTCGGTTACAACCGTATATCCGATAATTTGGGTTGTACAGAATTCGTTTAAGGCAAAAGATAAGATACTGGCAGATTCTTTTTCTCTTCCGACAGGTGATTTGTTTACATTGGCAAATTATCGGAAGGCATTTGGAAATTTGGATATTTTCGGTGCTTATAAGAACAGTATATTTATTTCAACCATGGTAGCACTTGTGGTAGTACTGCTTGCGGGAATGGCAGCGTATGCGCTTGCCAGATACCGTTTTAGAGGTAATGAACTGTTATATTCCATGGTGGTGGCAGGTATGATGTTTCCTGTTTTCGCAACGATTATTCCGGTGTTTACCATGCAGAATAAATGGGGAATTGTGAATACGGATAATTGGTGGATTACCATGCTTTCCGTGATTTTGCCGCAGGTGGCAGGAAATCTTTCGTTTGCAATTGTGGTACTTGCAGGATATATTAAAGGGCTTCCGATTGAACTGGAAGAAGCGGCATATATGGAAGGATGTACTGCGTACCAGATTTATTTCAGGGTAGTATTACCTTTGATGAAACCTTCTTTTGCGACGGTTGCCATTTTCTCATTTTTATGGAGTTATAATGATTTATTTACGCAGATGTTCTTCTTAAGAAGACCGGAGATGCGTGCGATTACCAGACTTTTGAACGAATTGACCAGCCAGGAAGGAACAAACTATGGTTTGATGGCGTCGGCTGTTACGCTGGTTGTAGTTCCGGTTGTCATTGTATATATTTTCTTACAAAAATATATTATTAAGGGCATGACAGAAGGGGCAGTTAAGGGGTAAAATAAGAGAGAACCCGCAGATGCAGAAGTAGTTCCGGGAGTAGTAATTAGGAGGTACATATGTATAAAGTTGTAATCATAGACGATGAACCGTTAATTGTAGAGGGATTATCAAGAAGCATTCCATGGGACAAATGGAATTGCAAAGTGGTAGGAACGGCACATGACGGAAAAGAAGGCATGGAAGTGATACGGGCGCAGAAGCCGTCCATACTTATTTCCGATATCAGTATGCCTAAAATGAACGGACTTACTATGATTGCGGGGTTAAAATCTGAATTTCCCGATATGCAGATTACAATTTTGACAGGCTACAGGGAGTTTGAGTATGTTCAGGAAGCCATTAAATTGGGAGTGTCCCGTTTTTTATTAAAACCGTCAAAGATGAATGAGTTGTACGAAGCAATTGATACCATGACGGAGAAATTGGGACAGTTACAGATGGATGATGATGTACTGAACTTGGAGCAGGAAGCGGATGAGAAGGATGATAATGCATTATATAACAATGAAGCCGGAAGCTTTATTGTTAATCGTGCATTAGAGTATATTGACGAACATTACAAAGAAAAGATACATCTTGTTGATGTGGCAGACTATGTATTTGTCAGCCAGTGGCATTTAAGTAAATTGTTGAATAAACATACGGGACAGAATTTTTCAGAGGCTTTGAACACGGCACGTATTAACCGAGCCAAGGAGTTGCTGAAAAATCCGTCGATGCGTATTTATGATATAGCGGAAGAAGTAGGCTTCCAGGATTTGGCACATTTTTCAAGGGTGTTTAAGAAACTGGAAGGCATTTCGGCAAACGAGTACCGTAACAAACGTACATAGAAGGAATTGGACAGTAAGCGGATGAATTCGATAAAAGGAATGGTGTACACAAAGGAGTGTGTGTTCTTACCGGGAGAAATAGTAATTGAAGATGGTGTGATTGCAAAGGTGTTGCAATGTGAAACAGATGAGCTGACACCGGAAGAGCAGGCAAGGTATCTAATCCCAGGCTTGGTGGATGTACATTTCCACGGTGCGGCAGGATATGATTTTTGTGATGGGACAGCAGAAGCCTTACGGGCGATTGCGGAATATGAGAATAAGCATGGGATAACGACGGTTTGCCCGGCGACGATGACACTTCCGGTTGCGGAACTGGAACGGATTTTGGTAACCGCAGTTGAGTGGAAAGCAGAGCAGAATGTTATGGCCGGCGCGGCGGGGGAAATACATTCACAAAGCCTTCGCGGAATTCATTTGGAAGGTCCTTTTATTGCAAAAGAAAAGAAAGGCGCACAGAAGGAAGACTGCATTATTCCGGCTAATAAGGATGTTTTGCAGACTTTGCAGAAGAAGGCAGACGGTTTGATTAAATTAGTAACCATTGCACCGGAAGCAGAGGGCGCAATGGAATGTATCCAGGAATTAGAGGATGAATTCCGCTTTTCACTCGGACATACTATGGCAGATTATGAGACTGCCTGCAAAGCATTTGAAGCAGGTGCAGATCATGTGACACATTTATATAATGCCATGAAGCCGTCAAATCACAGAGAGCCTTCTGTGGCGGAAGCAGCAGCTGATTGTAGCCATGTGTATGTAGAGTTAATCTGTGATGGGATTCATGTGCATCCAAGTGTAGTGCGCAATGCATTCCGGATATATGGAGATGATAGGGTGGTTCTTATCAGTGACAGCATGCGTGCCACAGGTATGACGGATGGAGAATACACGCTTGGCGGTCAGGAAGTAACAGTAAAAGGTGCCTTGGCGACGCTTGCAGACGGTACCATAGCCGGTAGTGTGACGAATTTGTACGAATGCATGAAACAGGCCATTTCCATGGACATTTCAAAGGAAGCCGTAATCAAGGCAGCGACCATTAATCCGGCAAGGAGTATCGGAGTGGAGAAGGAAGTAGGTTCGATAGAAGTTGGTAAGAGAGCAGATATCCTGGTGGTGAATGAAAAATTAGTACTTGAGAAAGTGATACTTGGTGGAAAAGTATTAGGAATATAATTAGGTAAAGAAAAAGTCGGAAATTCCGGCTTTTTCATTTTTTTATAATAATAAAGCGTGGTGTTGACAAGTGCATCGCAGTGCGATATACTAAGCATAACAATACATCGCAGTGCGATATAGACAGAGGAGTGATAATGTATGGATGCGCATATTAAGAAAGTATATGTTCCGATGACGGAAACGGGATTCTATATTTTGTTATGTTTGCAAAAGCCGAATCATGGATATGGGATTGTACAGATGGTAGAGAGACTGACGGAGGGAGAGATACGGTTAAGTCCGGGTACGATGTATGGAAGTTTGTCTAAAATGGAGAAGGATGGTGTGATACGATTCGTTCGGGAAGAAGATAAGAGAAAGATATATACAATTACCGATTTGGGAACAGAGGTATTGCAATTGGAATTAAAGCGGATTAGACGTTTGTATAATAATTCACAGGAGGTTATCTGAGGATGAAAGTGAAAAAAGAATCTAAGTTCTTCACAATTATGGAACACGAAAAGGAAGAATTATATCTTCGGGAAAAACATAAACAGGGTTGGAAATTGGTCAAGGCAAAGGGTGTTGGGAAATATTTCTTTGAGGAATGTGAACCGGAGGATGTTGTTTATCAATTGGATTATAATAAGGAAGGTCTGGCGAATAAGGAAGAATATATAAAAATGTATGAGGATTGTGGCTGGGAATATATAATGGATTTCTGGGGCTATAGTTACTTTAGAAAGCCGGTAGCGCAGATGAACGGACAGGAAGAAATTTTCTGTACGGACAGTTCCAGATTAGAAATGATGGAACGTGTTTTTAAGGGAAGAATGGTTCCGTTACTGATTGGCTTGTGTCTTATATTACTGCCTCAATGTTTTTTGTGTTTTACATCCTATGGAAATATTGC
>JAZMZZ010000228.1:0-17907 GCA_045586245.1 Lachnospiraceae bacterium
TCCTTTACTCTCTCCGGCATAAGAAAATGGAACCAGTCCATTGATACAGTGGGCAAGTGTTGATTTGCCCGATCCGGATGGTCCCACGATAAGAACCTTCTCTCCCGGATAAATCGAAAGATTGATATCCAGAAGAGTCGGTTCTACTTGTGCCCGATATTTAAATGAATACTCTTTAAATTCAATTATCGGAGTCATGTACTAATTAATCCTCTTTGGTTAAACTTGATGATTTTGCACCAATCTTAGAATATGCAAGTGCCAAAAGTGTACCAAGAACGCCTGCCACTACAATGTTACCGAGGAATGCAAAAATACCCTGGATAAATACCTTATCTGCAGGTTCTGCATAAATCAGGATGTCAAGAACAGGTGCTACAACGATCCAAGCGATTGCATTGGCAATAACCTGAACGATGTTAAAGAAAATAATGGCTTTCTTATCAAATCCGCCGTCTTTGATAGCGTATTTGCTTACAAAAAGACCAATGATGATACCGTAAACTGCATCCGGGAATACCCAGCTCCACCATACACCGCCATAGAACAATGCATCACCAAGAGCATGTCCGATAAGACCGATGGCACCACCAACGATAGGTCCGAAAATTGCTGCAAAGAATGTCAGGATTGCAACACGTGACTGTAAAGCAGTGTTCGGAATGAACGGGAATGGAATCTGTGCATTGGTAAGAACAACGAATAAAGCGGTTCCGATACCGATTGCTACAACTTCTTTGATACCAAATTTTGTTTTCATGATGAGTTCCTCCATAAATATGTAGAATTATTTTTCTTTATTACTTTGTAATAAAGAATACCCTACTATTACTATATTCTATTTTTCGATTTTTTTCAACTTGTTATAACCATAGAAGAAGCATACCACATGCGCTGCTATCGTAATGATCCATGTGACCGGATAGGAATAATACAGCACCTCAAGACTGCGGTACCATTGGAAGATTGTGAATATCCACACAATACGAAGACCGCAGGCCCCGATAAGGGACACCACCATCGGCATGAACGAATAGCCCATGCCTCGGATACAGCCGACAAACACATCCATAACACCGCATAAAAAGTGTGCACGGCAGAATATCCGCAAACGCTTGAGTCCGTACGTAATAACCGCTGTATCCGTTGCATAAAAACCAAGCAGTTTTTCCCCAAAAAGAAGACCAATCATACCCATACCGATTCCCGTAACCGCAACCGATACCACACAGAAAAACATAATCTTTTTGACTCTGTCCCATTTCTTTGCGCCGACATTCTGGCTGGTAAAACTGATGGCCGTCTGATGGAACGAGTTCATGGCATTGTAGATAAATCCCTCCAGATTCTGTGCCGCCGTGTTGCCGGCAACCGCAATCGAACCAAACGAATTTACGGAAGACTGGATTAATACATTGGAAATATTAAATACAATCCCCTGAAATCCTGCCGGAATACCAACCTTGAGAATCCTAATCACTTTATCCTTATGCAAACGGATTTTATCAATCTCCAAACGGTAATCACCCTGCTCTTTCATCAGACATCCGATAAGCAATCCCGCCGAAACAAACTGGGATAATATGGTCGCTAATGCCACACCGGCTACACCCATTCCCATGGAAACAATGAAAAACACATTTAAAATCACATTAATTACACCGGCAAAAAACAGGTAATACAAAGGTCTCTTCGTATCTCCGACCGCACGGAGAATCGCACTTGCGAAGTTATACAAAAGCAGCCCCGGAATACCTGCAAAATAAATTTTCATATACAAAACAGCATGCGGAAGTACATCCGAAGGCGTCCCCATAAGAGTCAGAAGCGGTTTTGCCAGAACAAATCCGATAACCCCCAAAACAACACCTCCAAGCAGGCTGAGTGCAATGGAAGTATGCACGGTATCACTCAACTCTTCCTTACGGCCCGCACCAAAAAAATGGGCAACCACTACATTCGTTCCAACCGATAACCCTACAAACAAATTAATTATTAAATTGATAAGAGATGAGGTCGAACCGACAGCCGCAAGTGCCACACTGCCTGCAAAACGCCCTGCCACTATCATATCTGCCGCATTGAACATCAACTGCAAAATACCGGATAAAATAAGGGGCACGGAAAATAATAATATCTTTGTAAAAAGTGGTCCGCTGCACATATCCATTTCGTATCTTTTTGTTTTCATACCTGTTCTGTCCTTTTAAGTTTATATCTGCATAGTACCCATTTTAAAACTTGTTTCAAAATAAGAAAAGGATTTTAGCAGTATCACACTACTAAAATCCTTTCTGATTATGTATTATACATCTAATTTCATATCACCGATAGCGATAATCTCTTTTTTTCTCATGATTTCAGAAATTACCAATGCCAGGATTGCCGGAAGAACGATGTGAAGTACCAGTATCTTAACCAGTACGATTGCCGGGTCTGCGCCTGCTGAAACCATATCCTGGTAGGTGTTAATCTGTCCAACCAAACCTGCCGTTCCCATTCCGGAACCGGTCGCATTATTGGTCATCTTAAATACCATTGTCGATACCGGGCCTAAAATTGCACTCGTGATAATCGCCGGAAGCCAGATAACCGGTTTCTTTACGATATTACCAATCTGTAGCATACTTGTGCCGAGTCCCTGTGCCAAAAGGCCGTTTACTTTGTTGTCCCTGTAGGAAGCCACTGCAAAACCAACCATATTTGCACAACAGCCTGCCGTTGCCGCACCTGCTGCCAGTCCGCTGAGTCCGAGGATAACACCGAGCGCTGCAGAACTGATTGGCAGTGTCAGGATAATACCCATCAATACGGAAACCACGATACCCATTAAGAATGGTGCCTGTTCTGTTCCCCAGTTAACCAAAGAACCGAGCCATGTCATAAAACTTGAAATAGAAGGTCCGAGTAATAAACCAATCGTACAACCCGATACGATGCAGACAAATGGTGTAACCAGGATGTCCACCTTTGTCTTACCGCTTACCAGACGTCCTACATAAATACAAACAATTGCTCCGATAAAAGCACCAAGCGGTTCTCCCGGTCCTGCAAACTGCATAACTCCGTCTACTAAAACCGTTCCTGCAATAATCTTAGAAGCAAATGCACTGGTCATACCGGCTGTTGCTGCCGATGCCACTACAAGCGGACTTGCCTTTAAACGAATTGCCGTTCCGACACCAATACCTGCGCCGGTTAAAGCCGATGCTACTTTTCCCATCATTACCAGATACTGTCCGATTGCTCCCGGAATCAGTCCGCCAACCTGAACAATGATGGTTCCGATAATTAATGTGGCAAACAAACCGCTTGCCATACCGCTTAATCCGTCAATAAAGATCTCTTTCAGTACTTTTTTCATATTCTCCTCCTATCCGGGTGCCGTTGTAAAGTTCATTGCAATGCACCTGTCTTGTCAGTCAGATAATAGCATAATTATCTGCGCTTTTCAATAGGTTTCATAGACAAACCCTCAGATTTATGCTACACTGGTTAAGTATGAAATCATATAAAATTCCCATATTCTACATATTTTTGTAAGTGGGATTACGAAAGGATAAACAACATGGCAAAAAAAGCTCTCGTTATCGGTGCCGGTCCTGCCGGTCTTACCGCAGCCTATGAGTTATTAACCAAAGCAGATGATATCGAAGTCGTTGTATTTGAAGAAAGCGAATGCTTCGGTGGTATTTCCAAGACCGTCAATTACAAAGGCAACCGTATGGACATGGGTGGGCATCGTTTCTTCTCCAAGATTCCGGAGGTTAACAAATGGTGGGATGAGATGCTTCCGATGCAGGGTGCACCGGCATACGATGATATCAAATTGGAACGTGCGGTATCCACTGCAGCAGGAGGTCCGGACCCCGAAAAGGAAGACCGCGTAATGCTTAGCCGTCCGCGTGTATCCAGAATCTTCTTCAACCAGAAGTTTTTTGATTATCCGATTTCTCTTAAATTAGAGACATTTGTAAACATGGGATTTATCAACACCATGCAGGTGGGATTCAGCTATATTTTCAGTGCAATTTTCAAACGCAAAGAGAATTCCTTGGAAGACTTTTATGTAAACCGTTTTGGCAAGAAATTGTACTCTATGTTCTTTGAAAATTATACCGCTAACCTTTGGGGACGCCATCCAAGTGAAATCGATGCTTCCTGGGGTGCACAGCGTGTGAAAGGACTTTCCATCGTAGCCATTTTAAAGGATATGTTCGGCAAACTTTTACCGGGCAAGAAGAACCGCAAGGTAGAGACTTCTTTAATTGAAGAATTCAAATATCCTAAGCTTGGTCCGGGACAGTTATGGGAAGTAACCGCTGATAAGATTTTGGAAAAGGGCGGTCAGATTTATAAAAACGCCCGCGTTACCAAGATTCATAAGAATGCAGACAATATCTTAACAGGCGTAACATACGAAAAAGACGGACAGGAATACACCATGGACGGTGATTACATCATCTCCTCCATGCCAATCAAGGATTTGGTAGGCGGCATGAACGATGTCCCTGCAGACCCTGCAAGAATCGCAGCCGGTCTTCCGTACCGTGATTACTTAACACTCGGCGTACTCGTTCCGAGACTTGCCCTTAAGAACTTAACCAAGCGCAAGACCATCGGAAATATTATCCCGGATAACTGGGTATATGTACACGACCGTGGCGTTAATATGGGACGTTTCCAGATATACAACAACTGGTCCCCATACCTTGTAAAAGATATTGAAAATACCGTTTGGGTAGGTTTGGAATACTTTGTTAACGAAGGCGACAAGTTCTGGAATATGTCCGAAGAGGAATTCGCTAAGATGGCTATCAAAGAAATGGTTGCCATTAACTTAATCGAATCCGAAGACATCGTTATAGATTACCATGAAGAGAAGGTTAAGAAAGCATACCCTGCTTACTTTGATACCTATGATGAGATTGACACATTAGTGGATTACCTTAAATCAATCGATAATCTCTACTGCGTAGGACGTAACGGTCAGCACCGCTACAACAACTTAGACCACTCCATGTGTACTTCTTTTGAGACCGTTAAGAATATCGTAAGCGGTGAAAAGAACAAGGACAACATCTGGAGCGTCAACACCGAAAAAGAATACCACGAAGAAGCTAAGACAAACGAGGCAGAAGTGGATTAACAGAAAAAAGGCTGTGCATAGCACAGCCTTTTTTATTCTCTTTTATTCTCTTACAAACTTCCCATAATCAAATTGAAAATATTCACATAGGTCGGTCCGTCATAATGCAGACCATCCACCAGACGATATCCGTTTGCAACAAGCCAACTGCTGGTATCAATCCATCGTACATTAGATAACATACCCGGGACATTGGCATTAAATGTATCCACCTGTTCCTGTGTTGTATATGGATTCTCCCAAACCGGATTCACCGATACAAAGTATACTTTTGCACCTCTTCCTACCCATTCAGCCGCTTTGGCATTTACTACTTCCACGTATTTTAAATAGTGCTCAGGGTCATTCACACCCATGTTAATTACGACTTTTGTACCTCTTCCTACCGATGGATCAGCCCATGGAATTGCCTTTTCCTGGAACCATGTAATTTCCTTTGAGTTCTCGCAGATCCAGCTGCAACCGCCACCGCCAACTGCTTCCTGCATCTGTACACAACGGGAATCACCAATCATGATTACGCCTGCCGGGGCCACAGCTGTCTGTCCTGATCCCGGCGCCGGCTGTGCCGGAGCAGGTGGTGGTAATTCCGGTTTTGTCTCGGATAAATACTTGCCGCTCGCATATACAGGCTCACCATCCTTCATAAAGAAATACCAGCCGGTATCTGCCTGTCCAAGTACCAATACGTCCTCTGCTAATGCAAGGCTTCCTGCTTTTTCATAATCCGTACCCGGGCCACGTCTTACATTTAAAGCCATCGTTGCATATAACGTCTTTGGCTCTTCCAATCTGGTAACTACGATTGGCTTCTTCTCTTTTGGGAGTTCTTCTGTAGATTCTTCGGTTCCTTCTTCTGTTACTGCCTCCTGCGAATCCGCATCTTCTGTAACAGTTTCCGCTTCATCAACAGTTGTCGTTTCCTCTGTCGTCGCTTCTTCTGTAGAAATTTCTTCCTCAACTGTTGTCTCTTCTACCGTAGTTTCCTCAACACTGCTTTCTTCAACTGTTTCCGGTGCAGTTTCCTCCGTCTGCTGCTCACTTACAGCTACCGATTCTGTTGTTGCCGGTGCAGCCTGTCCGCACGCTGTTAAAAGCAGACATAATGCCACTATTAAAACTGGCTTTTTTAAAATCTTTCTCATACGCATTCCCCTCAAATATACTTCTGTATTCAAACTAAATTAACAATATAAAAAGGGCTGTCACACCGACAACCCTTTGCATTTATTTACTCTTTCTGGAAAACAATGACTGACGCGCTCCTCTAGACTTTCTGTTGGCAAGCACATCATTTACCGCATCCATTCTAAGGCCGGCGTCGATGAAATCACAATATTTACAGAATGGATAATTCTGTCTTCCATCCTTAATTGCTACTCTTACCTGCTGGTACTTCTCAGAATTCCAAGCTTCTTTAATAGGAGTTTTGGTTAAATCCTCCATCTCAGTCACTTCGAAATTGTCGCAACAGCAGATTCCCATTCTTCCGTCCGGGAAAATGAACACATCCGTAAACGGCATCAGACAGGTCTCTTTAATAATCTTTGTAGCGTTCTGCTTATTCGGAGCACTACCTGCACGGTTTGTAAGAACCGCATCCATGTAACGCATCTGGATTAACAATTCGACATCCTTAAATTCTTCTTCATGTGCAAGCGCATACTCATAAATCTCTTTTACATTGTCGTGAAGTTTCATATCACGGCAGTAATTGTTGATAATCAACTGATCCACATACGGAAGCACTTCTTTTACTTTATCAACCGTTAAAATAAGTCCATTGGTGGATAAGAAAATAAAGCACTCCGGTAATTTTTCCCTACAATATTTGTGGAATTCCACAATTCGGGTATCCAAAAACGGCTCATTATTACCGTACAATGTCAAATGTCCTTTGTATCCCCAATCCGCAAGCTGGTCGATAATATTGTAAAACAGCTCATCTTCCATACGCTTATACGGACGCTTCTCTGCATGCTTATTGGCAGTACAGAATGAACAGGTACTGTTACAACGGTTAATCGTCTCCAAATTGACAATCAACGGCTGCGGAACCTCTTCTTTATTCATAAAATAATCAATATATCCCTGCTGGGATTTTCTTCTGGTAATAAACTGCAATTTTAAATAACTGTCTGCAGAAAATCCCGGAAAACGCTTCTGCATTTCCCAGCCCAATTTTCCCATAAAGTTATGATATCTAACTGACATACTTCATTCCTCTTTTTCTAACCGTATTTTACATACAACTGTCATCTTATCATCTTGGCATATGATTGTCAAATCACGGGACTTCATACAAATATATGGTATATGGTGACGAATCGTTCGTATATACACCTTTTAATACCAGCCCTAATTCCTCCCGGTTACTGATTTCAATCCGCGAGAAAATATATCGTCCGCCCAATGCCTTATACGCATCCGCATCAATCTGCAATGAATAATCACTGAGCCCTAAATCCCTGTAAGGCACATACGTATTTTCATCCGAACCGGAAAACAGATATGCTCTTGCTCCCCAGTCATCATAATAAATCCTGTTGCTCTTGGCCGTAGCCAGTGCCGGCGCAATGACTTTACGGAAAGCATCCTTATATTCCTGTGAATACATTCCCAGATATCCGTCCAATGTTGCAATTCCGTTATACTGCAAAATAGCCGGATGCAAGCCATACGCCGCAGACCATTCGTCCTCATAATCAATTTCTTCTTTTATCTGCTCAAACAATTCCTGCGAATAAAATTCGCGGTAGTTCAAATCCTTCACCTGCATCTGCTTTAAAATGGAATACGCATTGTAATAGCAGGTATTGTAAAAATCATTGTACACCTGCGGCATAAACATAACCACAAGCGCAGCTGCCATTACAACTGCATTTGCCAAAATAACCATCCATTTTTTGCGGCTGTCGTACATCCTTTTTACCGTCAAAAACAAAAGTGCATACCATAAAAACGGATTAAAGAAAGTAAAACGGTCAAACTGGAATCCCGTAAGCTGGGGAACAATCGTCTCAACTATGTCGCGGAATGCCTTCCAGCCGTACAAACCGTAAAGGAAACAGTTAAACACGATAAAGAAAAAAACCAGATTGCAGGAATCCGTCCAAATCTTTTTATACTCTTTCCTACGAATGTAACCAATATTAATAACCAATAGACCAATTATACAAACCGGAAGCACCAGATACATATGGGAATCCTGCTCATGGAAATTAGTCATACTGAATACATCCCAGACTGACTTCAAATTCTCTGTAAAAGATAAATCCGCCTCTACCATGGAACCACGGATGGTTACCACATCACTAAAGAGCATCTCCTTAAACAGTCTGTGCTCAAATGCAATATATCCTGCAGCCAGTAAAAACAGCGAAATGGTAATTCCTTTTGGAAAACGCTTATCACGCACCCACAGAATAATAACTGCAAGAACCACATATGCAAGAAGAAAAATTCCGAAGTAAGAAAAGTAAGACAAAAGCGGGTATAAAAATACGCCTAAATACAACCACATATTTGGCTTTAAATAAATTCTTCTTAACAGTAATACAATTATCGGCACGGAAGTAAACGCAATACCATATGCCGGGAAAACCGGAATCAATCCGTATGCCGTTGCCACAACAAGGACAAGCGGACGGTAATTCTCATATTTTTCCCCGTAAATATCCTTGGCAAGAAGACAAAACGAGAATATACCGATTGCAATTTTTAATGCATATCCTGCCATATAAGCCCAGAAATTCGGCAACAGGAAAAACAAAATATTGTACAGGGAATATTCCGAGCCGAAATTATTTCTGCTGATACCGCCTAACATCGGCAGTAATACATCATGGGCAAAAAAGGTATCCGTATTCTTCATCATCTGAAGCTGAGAAGCAAACAAATCCAGATTATCATGCACCTGAATATAGCTCCCTTCCCTGAAAATCAAAAATACAACTGCCTGCATGCACAAAAGCATTGCGACAAACAGAATATACCAGTTTTTCATCACATAGGACTTAATACGTTCCATGCTCCACACTCCAACTTTTTAATCCAACAACTCTAACGCACCTTCATAAGTATCCGCAACATATTCTGCCGTGATATCCGAAGCCAGGGCATCTGCCAGAAGTTTTAGCCCCGCATCCTCTGCTTTCTCCTGCGTCGTAACCAATACGGTTGCGTAAATGCCGGCGCTTACACTGTTTTTTCCTTCCGTGCGGATGGCATCATCCTCCACACTCAGTCCGCCTACAATTGCCGTGTCGGCGCCAATAATACAATAATCATTTTCATCCAGCGCCCCAGCAAGTGTATCTGCTGTATATTCACTGAATTGAAGGTTTCTCTTATTGACTTCGATATCATCCAAAATAACCGTCATCCCGGCATCTTCTTTTAGGGTAATCCAGCCAAGCTCGTGCATGAATAAAAGCGCCCTTGCTTTTCTTTCCGCTTCTGCCGGAAGTGCTACTGTCGCATCCGTAATACCTGCTAAATCATCCCTGTTCTTAGAGTATACGCCATATACTTCATAACACACAGATGCAACAGAAACCAACTCCGTCTTATTCACATCGTTATAGCTGTCTATATATGTCTGATGCGCAAACAAATGGGCATCCAAAACAGAATTTAAA
This sequence comes from Lachnospiraceae bacterium, assembly GCA_045586245.1. Classification (GTDB taxonomy): domain Bacteria; phylum Bacillota; class Clostridia; order Lachnospirales; family Lachnospiraceae; genus RGIG8767. The sequence continues at coordinate 9,790 of JAZMZZ010000228.1, forward strand.
ACATCCTCACTTAATTTTGCATAATCATCATAGTATTGAATCTGCAAATCCCAACCATCTTCTGCAAGTTGGAGTTTTGCCTGTGTCAGAAGCTCCGTAAAAGGAACACCTGTGGTTCCCACCCGGATTGTCCCCTTCTCGCCCTTCACTTCCACTTCGATATCTTCAAATACCGTGCTCTCCTGTTCTATCGCCGCAAAATAATCTTTTGGCTCTGTCTCTTCTATACTTTCCGTGCTCTCTGCTTCTTCTGTGCTTATTTCAATCGGAATCTCTTCCACCGCTGCCACCGTCTCATGTTCTACCGGACCACAGCCTGCAAATACAATGCAACCGGCCAAAAGCACCTGTAACAAATATCCTTTTTTCATCCTAATCCTCAGTCTTTATTTTAAAATAACTTAAAAATTATACCACATCCTGTGCATCCTGTCATTTTTGTTTCAGCAAAATCAAACCGCAGCCAACCATAATACAAAAATCAGAGATGTTAAATACAATATTCTTAATCTTTCCCGGCATTTTAGGAAAATTCAGATAATCGGTTACAAATCCCTTTTTTACCCGGTCATAGGTATTGGAATATGCTCCACCAAGCAAAAAGGCAAGGCCTGTCCGCAATTGGGCCGAACCATACTTAGTAAAAGTAAGCACAAACAATGCCGTCATGGCAAGCGTTAAAATTACGGAAATTAATTTCACCAAAAACGGATTCTTATCGCCCGTATTTAAAAAAGCGCCGTAATTATGATATGTCATAATATGTACATTCCCGTCCAGATACGACTGCGGTTCTTTGTGTTCTTCCCTCTTTTTCTTAATCACCGTATCTGCACAAACAATAGACGCCGCAAGTAAGATTGACTGCATAATTTTACCTCTTTATCACATACTATCCCCATAATACGCTTAGCATAGTATAAGGAGTCCTCTATGAATCTTTCCAAATCATTACATGACAATATTACCATGATTAAGAAACTTTTACCACTGGACAAAAGTTTTGATATTATATCCAGGCGACTGAAATTATGCCACATGGACTGCTTTTTTCTTGGAATAAACGGATATCTGGATTCCAGGGTTTTACACAATCTTTTATCAAATCTTCAGAATATTTCTTTTACAGGCGTAGACCGGATAAATAACCAGTCTTCGCAGACAATAAAAGAGCATCTGATGAACGCCATTCCTGCCGCACAGGTTCAATGCAGCGACAATTGGGATGAATTACTTAAAAACCTGCTAAGCGGTCCTTTTCTGCTGTTCTTTGAGGGTGTAGACAAAGGGTTCATTATTGACATCCGTACGTACCCCGCAAGAAGCATCCAGGAACCGGAAAACGAAAAAACCATCCGTGGCTGTAAGGATGGCTTTGTGGAAACACTTCTTTTTAATGCCAATTTAATCAGAAGACGAATCCGCTCCCCAAAGCTGGTCTTCGAAATTACCAATGTGGGAACACAGAGTAAAACCGATGTAGCACTTGCTTATCTGGAAGGCGAGGCTGATTCCCGGTTACTTGAACAGATCCGTAACCAGCTGGCTTCCCTGAATGTATCTGCACTTACCATGGGTACCCAGAGCATGGAGGAACTTCTGGCCCCACGCAAATGGTATCATCCGCTTCCGTCCCTATTCCGCACGGAACGCCCGGATGTTGCCTGCAGTTATCTGCTGGAAGGATACATTTTATTACTGGTAGATACCACCCCTTCGGTTCTTGTCCTGCCCGCAAGCATTTTCCAGCATTCGCAAAGCCCGGAGGATTATTACAAACCGCCGCTGACCGGTAATTACATCCGTTTTTACCGCTTCCTTTGCGTGCTTATCAGCCTGTTACTGATGCCTGCTTTTTTACTGTTTTCAACCAATCCGCAACTGCTTCCTTTAGGAATTTCCCTGCTTCCGACCGGAGATTTGTCACCTCTTCGAATCTTTATTTACGTATTGTTTGCAGAACTGGCACTGGATTTGTTCCGTTATTCCTCCTCCCATACTCCCGCCGGCTTTTCGGGAGCCCTTTCCATTGTCGGCGGCTTATTAATCGGAGATGTCGCCGTAAAATTGCAATGGGCAAGCAGTGAAATCATATTTTATGCAGCTGCCACCGTACTGGCCTCATTGTCCTTAAGCAGCATTGAACTATCCGACGCCATAAGAATGTACCGTTTATTTCTCATCCTGTGTACCGGTATCGGAATACTCATTCCGCAGGCCTCCTTTTTACCGTTCCCTACCGGTCTTACCGGCTTCTTAGCCGGCTGCTTTTTCATTCTTCTATCGGTTGTCACCACCCCTGCCCCGTTTGGAAGAAGCTACTTTTGGCCACTCATCCCCTTTAACCGGGACGCCCTGCGCTCCCTCCTGTTCCGCTATCCCGCAAAACGGAAACAGCCGCCGCAGATTTGGAACCGCAAATAAAAGTCCCAGTCCCGTGTGGCCCGGCAAAAGGAGGGAGGAGCGTCCCCGGCGGCCGAAGGAAGGGTGTGGGATTTTATGTGTTAGCCATTTCTGCGAAGGTTCCGTAGAGGTCCAGGCGCCCGTAACCCCATATGGGATTAGGATATTCTATATTTCTGTCCCTGACGGCTCCACGGATAAAATAGTTTTTCAGTTCCTGACTGCGGATATAGGGAGAATTACCGTCCACGACCGCCCACTGGGCAAATTGGGCCGCCGCGCCTGCCATTACGGCGGCGGAAAGGGATGAACCTGTATGGGTGGAAATTACAGGTGTGTTGCCAAGACGGTTTCCCGCAACCGTCATATCCACTCCGGGAGCTGCTAAATCCGGCACAATCCTCTCATCACGGGAAAAGCCTCTTCCCGAATTTAAGTAAATGCTGTTGTCGCGGCTGTTATAGGTTGCTACGGTTATGGCATCCTCCACATAGGAAGGTGTTGTTAAAGTTGTTTCCGGATCCGGGCGCAAAAAATACACAGGCCGGCTTAGAAACTCTGAAACAGGAAGCCATGCATCAAACCGCGCATCTTCCGGACCTGCTTCATCCGCCACCCCCACCGTCCACACTCCGGGTGTCGGTTTTTCAAAGCGTATTAATATCAGCGCATCGCCGGAACCCTGCGTAATATACGTGTTATAAACCGTTATTACCGTTTCTTCAAATACAAAGCGGTAGCGCAGGTTGGTCTGGAACAGCACCGAAAAAGGCTCTATGTATTCTCCTCCCGGCGTCCTTACCGATACCGAAAGATTGACCGGTGCATCCGTCCATATTTCCATTAAAAATCCGTTCACTCCTTCCGAGACGTATATCTCCATATCCTCCTGCAGTGTACGTCCTGCGCCCCCTAAGTTGCCTCTGTAATGATGAGCCGCATTCCCCTCATTTCCTCCGGCCACTACCATTACACGGCTTCTTTGGGATGCTACTGCCGTAAGATACCGCGAAAAAATACCTCCCCCCTCATGGTCGCGGAAGTTCGTCCCCATCCCGATACAGTATACAATCGGACGTTTGAACACCTGTGCAAATTGGTCCATATATTTTATTGCCATCATTACATCCGCAGAGGAATAGGCAACGGCACCTTCGGCTATCTGATAATACTCCCGCAGATGCTGTTTTGCCGGTTTTAATTTTACAACCACAATATCGGCTCCAAACGCCGGAGAATTGTACAAACTCCCTTCTTCCATCCGGCTCCCCGCCGCCAATGCTGCAAGTCGGGTGCCATGCCCGTTTTCATCCACGCTCGGCACAATCTCCCTGGCCCTTTGCGCCGCCTTACTCACATCTTCTGCCGCCTCTTCTGCCAAAAGTGCCCTGTCAATGTCTTCCCTCGTATATTCCGTCCCGTACAAAAAACCCTCCGGAGCATTTCCGTCCTGGATTGTCTGGTCCCATAATGCTAAAATGCGCGTACTTCCGTCTTCTTTTCTGAAAATCCGGTTACGGTAGTTAATTCCCGTATCCGCAAACGCTACAATCACACCCCTTCCGGTTAAATACAAAGGCGCCTCCTGCACTGTGGTGATTCCCGATGCAATGAGGGGTGTGGGGTCATACGCCTCCCCTGCAATACTCCCGTTTTCCTGCATCAATGCATCCTCTATCGATTCCTGCTGCAGTCCCAGCAAATCCGGAAGCGAAGCATAATCATTGGATAAAAGCGTAGCATCCGGCAATTGGTTTCTGTTAATAGACAAAATACCGATTCGTCCGTCTACCGCCTGGTAGCAATAATCAAAACTTCCGTTTTCTGCATCCAAAATATCCTCAAGAGGAAAATCAATTATAAAATCCGCATATTCATCCGAAACAATTTTTTCTTTGCAATCCACTTTGATTTTTCCTGTCAAAATACCATTACTTCATTCTATGTACTGCTCCTTTCGCCCATGCGGTGATTTTATAAAAAGGTAATAATTCGTGGGCTTGTTTATTGCAAATGTGTATTATATAATTAAATGCGTCTGAATTTTGAAAAAAACGGAGGAGAGAAATGTCAGATTATCAGGATAGAGATTACGAAGATGTGTGTATTATCTGCCGCAGGGGCGAGAGCAAAACGGGCAGAATGTTCCATCTTCCGGGCAATATAACCGTATGCAATGACTGTATGCACATGACCATGGAAACAGTCAGCCATATCGATAACGGAATGTTTCCGAATATGGGCGGAGTCAATATGTCAGCAATGGATATGCAGGCTTTTATGAATGCCATCAAAGGTTCTGACGGGCAGACCAAAAAGGCCGAATCCGATGATACGATAGAAAACGAAGACACTCTGTCTGCTGCAGAAGAGTCTGATGATACGGCAGGTGCTTTGGCAGATACTAATGATTCCGACCAAATTGAGGATGTGGAAGAAGAGGATTCCGAAGAAGACGAAGAACCAAAGAAATCCCATGGCAGTCCTTTCGGATTTGGCGGATTCCCGAATATCAGCTTTGTTAATTTAGCCGATTTACAGGAGGGCATGGGCGGCAGAACCCGTGTCAAAAAGAAAAAGAAGGACAGCAAGCCGTTAATCGAATTAAAGGACATCCCTGCACCACACAAAATCAAAGAACAGCTTGATGAATACGTTATCGGACAGGAGCATGCCAAAAAGGTGATTTCCGTAGCCGTATACAACCATTACAAGCGCGTTGCCACCGGCACGATGGACCAGATTGAGATAGAAAAATCCAACATGCTTATGATAGGGCCTACCGGAAGCGGTAAGACTTATCTGGTAAAAACACTTGCCAAAATTTTGAATGTGCCGCTTGCCATTGCAGATGCGACTTCCCTAACCGAAGCCGGCTACATCGGCGATGATATCGAAAGCGTTGTTTCCAAGCTTCTTGCTGCGGCAGACAATGATGTCAACCGCGCCGAGCAGGGCATTATTTTTATTGATGAAATTGACAAAATTGCCAAGAAACAAAACAGCAATTCCCGTGATGTCAGCGGTGAATCCGTCCAGCAGGGAATGTTGCGTTTGCTTGAAGGAGCCGATGTTGAGGTACCTGTCGGTGCCATGAGCAAGAATGCCATGGTTCCGCTTACTACCGTTAACACCCGCAATATTTTATTTATCTGCGGCGGTGCTTTCCCGGATCTGGAAGAGATTATCAAGCAGCGTTTGCACAAGAATACCGGCATCGGATACGGTGCCGACTTAAAGGACAAGTATGACAAAGAGAAGAATATTCTCGAAAAAGTCACGGTGGAAGACCTTAAGAAATTTGGTATGATTCCTGAATTTATCGGTCGTTTACCGATTATCTACTCCTTACAGGGTCTTACCAAGGATATGTTAATCCAGATTCTGAAGGAGCCAAAGAATGCGATTCTTAAGCAATACCAGAAGCTCTTAGAACTCGATGAAGTCAAGTTGGAATTTGACGATGAGGCCTTGGAAGCCATTGCCGAGAAAGCTTTGAAAAAGGACACCGGAGCAAGAGCCCTTCGTGCCATCATTGAAGAATTTATGCTTGACATTATGTATGAGATTCCAAAGGATGATAACATCGGACGTGTCGTTATTACACGGGATTATATCGAGGGTACCGGCGGACCAATTATTGATATCAGAAGTGAATAAAACAGTAAAAGCACGGTTTGATTTCTTTTCAAACCGTGCTTTTTTTACTCTTAATAATTCCTATGAATCAGAAAACTATTTTCTCTTTGGCTGCTGTACTTCCGGTTCGGTCTCTACCTGCTCGCCTAATACCACCTGTAATACCTGCTCCGTATATTCTCCGTCCGATGCACGCATAACAGTCACTTCAACTGCCTCACCAATTTCATAGTACTCCAGATAACCCTGTAAATCTTCCATACCGCCTACTGTACTTCCCTCAAAGGATACGATGATATCTCCGTTTAACATACCTGCTGCCTGTGCTGCGGTACCTTCGTATACCTGTGTGACATACACGCCTTCCGGCATTCCGTACATATTGGCAACGTCACTGGTTACATTAATTCCGGAAATTCCGAGATAACCTTTTTTCTCAAGGTCAACCTTACTCTTAGTCTCTCTGGACATCAAATTCTCAATAATCGGTTCTGCAGAAGAAATCGGAATGGCATATCCCATACCTTCAATGGCACTTCCGCCGATTTTGTTGGAATTAATACCGATAACTTCGCCTTTTACATTTAACAATGCGCCGCCGGAATTACCCGGATTAATTGCTGCATCCGTCTGGATTAACTCACCGCTGATACTTCCGTCATCGGACATCTCAATCTGTCTGTCAAGAGCGGAAATAACACCTGTGGTTACGGACTGTCCATAGCCCAATGCATTACCGATGGCGATTGCCGGTTCACCAACCTTTAAGCTGTCGGAATCTCCCATTTTTGCAATGCTGATGGCATCCTTTGTTGCCGCATCCAAATCATTCAATGCAACCGCGATAACTGCAAGATCCATATTGGAATCACTGCCTTTTACCTGCGCGTCAAACACTTCGTCATTAATAAACTGAACCTTTAATGTATCCGCATCCTGAACAACGTGATAATTCGTTACAATTAACAGTTCGGAATCATTCTCGCCGATAATAATACCGGAGCCGGATGACTGCGCTTCACTGGAAAAACTCTGTCCCCAGAAACTTGTCGTCTCTGTGTAAATATTGGTAATGGAAACTACCGAAGGCATTACATTTTCAACAACTTCCGTAACGTCGGTTACAACCGTAGTAATCGTCTGGGTAGAAGTTGTTTCAATACCGGATTCGCTGACTTCCACTTTTTCAGGAACCTCTGTTTTCTCCGGTAAAACTACCTGTGGCTGTTCTTCCACGATAGATACGTCTGCCTTTGCATCCGCCACACCGGTTGCCAGATTCACAAAATAGAATGCCACTCCGGCACTGATTCCAAAGAATGCTCCGACCGCCGCTCCAAGTAAAATCTTCTTAAACGCACTGCCTGCACCGCTTTTCTTTTTCGGTGCCTTTACCGGTTCATTTGGAATATAACTGCGGTCTACACGGTTTGTCTCAACACTGCGGTATCCGTTTCCTTCCTCTGCACTTGTTGTATATTCAGGTCTGCTGTAATAATAACTGCCTCCCGAAGATTGCTTTCCATAATCGTTCGGATATTGGTTATTTGAGTAATTATATCTTTCATTATCCATAAACAATTACCTCGTTTCTCTTTTGATGGTTTCAGTATAATGATAATTTGTGTTTTTTTTGTGATAAAAGTATTTAAAAATTATGAAAAATAATAGTATCTTTTTCTTATAAATTTCCATTTGGGCAAAATAATAGACTCACAACCAAATGCTTCTGCCATCCTTCCATCTTTGCTCACCCGGTCTCCGATAACAAGCATCTCCTCCGGCATTACCATTAATTCACGGCTAATCACTTCCAGTCCCCGTATAGAAGGCTTCATACATCCAATCTGTCGTTCCTCCGACGAAAACATCTTATCAACTTCCAATTCAAGCATATCACATTTCTCTTTTACAGGATAGTCAGAATATATCACTATCTTTATTCCTCTTTTTCTCCATTCCTCAATCCACTGGCACAAATCGGTATCACATACATACTTCATATATTTTAAAGGTCGTTTAAATATCCATTCCTCAACAACTTGTGCAACTTCTCTTGATGTTTTTTTCATTATA
>JAZMZZ010000229.1:0-4104 GCA_045586245.1 Lachnospiraceae bacterium
TGTAATCTCTTCGTTAAGAGCCTTAAGCCATTCGCGTTTCAGGAACTCTTTGGTAACGCCTGCATCGATGAAATCCCAAGGGAATTTCTCTTCGAGTGAACGCTCTCTTGTTGTATAGAAGTCTACGGACACACCACATTCTTCAAAGCATTGCATCCAGACATCATTCTTGTAGTATTCGCTCCACGCATCATAAACACAACCTTTTTCATAGGCTTTTAAGATAACCTGTCCTACCTTACGGTCGCCTCTTGCAAATACGCCTTCCATAATGCTGACATCAGCCTCATGCCAGTTGTATTTGATACGCTTCTGGTTAAGCTGAGCCATAACGGCATTCTTGGTCACGTATGCTTTACGGATAAATTCTTCCTTTGTATTCATGGAAGCCCACTGGAATGGAGTAAATGGCTTCGGAATAAAGAAAGAGGTACTTGAAACAATCTGAATCGGTCCGTTTTTGCGTTTTTCCTTTGGAACGGCATCAAAGAATTCTTTTGCAACTTTGTCGCTAAGAACCGCAATCTGCTCGATATCTTCGTCGGTCTCGGTTGGCAGACCAAGCATGAAATACAGCTTTACACGGTTCCAACCGCTTTCAAATGCCAGACGGGCACCGTTTAAAATATCTTCTTCGGTTAAGCCTTTATTAATTACATTACGCATTCTCTGGCTTCCGGCTTCCGGAGCAAAAGTTAAGGAACTCTTCTTTACATCCTGCACTTTGCTGAAAACATCCAGAGAGAAATTATCAATGCGAAGGGATGGCAAGGATATATTGACATATCTCTTATTGCACTCATCAATTAGATAATTAATTAATTCCTCAAGTTGTGAATAATCACTGGAGGATAAAGAGCTTAAGGATATTTCTTCATGTCCTGTTGCTTTTAATAATTTTATAGCATATTCTTTCAGTTTTTCTGCATCACGTTCTCTTACCGGGCGGTAAATCTGACCGGCCTGGCAGAAACGACATCCGCGGATACAACCGCGTTGGATTTCAAGTACAACTCGGTCCTGTGTTACCTTAATAAACGGAACGAGTGGTTTTTCCATATATACCGCATCCGTCATATCCAAAACGACTTGTTTTTGAACGGTTGCAGGAATGTTCTCATCTACCGGTGTAAAATCGGCAATGGTGCCGTCTTCGTTGTAACTTACCTCATACAAAGAAGGAACATAAATGCCCGGAATCTGAGCTGCTTTATACAGGAAATCCTGTCTGCTCTCGCCATTTTTCTTACATTCCTTGTATAAGTCAAATAACGGACGATACTGCACTTCGCCTTCTCCGATATAGAACATGTCGAAGAAATTCGCAATCGGTTCCGGATTATAGACGCATGGACCACCTCCGATAACAATCGGATCATCTTCTCTTCGGTCTTTTGTTAAAAACGGAATACCTGATAAATCAAGAACCTGCAAAATATTGGTATAACACATCTCGTACTGGAGGGTGAAACCAAGGAAATCAAAATCTTTTACAGGGTCCTGTGATTCCAATGCAAACAGAGGGATATTTTTCTCCCTCATAACCTTGTCTAAATCCGTCCACGGTGAAAATACACGTTCACACCAAACATCGTCATAGCGGTTGAAATCATGGTATAAAATCTGCATTCCGATATGGGACATACCAATCTCATAAACATCAGGAAAACAGAAAGCAAAACGGATATCTACATTCTCTTTGTCCTTGATTACACTATTCATTTCGTTTCCGATGTAACGTGCCGGTTTGTCTACGGTTAATAATATTTCATCTGATAAAGCTAATTTTTCCAAAATGATTTTTCCTTTACTGTATATTTAAATGTGCCATCAGTTTGAATTCCTAAAATAGCACACTTTTCTGCCAAGTTAAAGTATAAGAGAATTACTGCATAAAAGCAAATGATTTCAGGTCAAAAGTATCGGAAATCGCATTCGCAATCATGTCACAGGTAATCCCAAAGTAACTGGTATTATTCCTATCCATATAAAAAAACAGCAAAAAAAGGCCGATACTGATACCCAAACGGATATAAAAACCGTAATTTGCCTTATTATTGACCGAGTCAGTCTGAGTGCTTGTATCAGAATAACTGTCGTATCGCATGGATCTGCCATAATCGTTTTTGTTTCGATTATCCATAAGCTCACTATAGGATACTTTCCGGTTGGGATACAATATCTGTTCTCTTCTTTGGATTCGCGTTACATTATCCTTATGCTCGCTTCTCATCATTCGGATCAGTTCCAAGCGTCGTTCTACATTTTCCATAGGTGTTGTCCTTTTTAAAAGGTTTTGTACATCTTATTCTGCAAATGCATAAAAAATTCCTCCGCTAATAACTAGCGGAGGAAAATGTGTATTGTATTTTAGCGTTTTGCCAAATCTTCGGTAATATCCGCCCATGTAACGCCTTTTTCTACCATAAGAACCATTACATGATATAAGAAATCGGAAATCTCGTACTTAATCTCGTTAGCATTCGGATTCTTGGCTGCAATTACGATTTCGGTTGCCTCTTCTCCTACTTTCTTAAGAATCTTATCAATTCCCTTATCAAAAAGATAATTGGTATAAGAGCCTTCCTTCGGATTTACTTTACGGTCACGGATAACTTCATATACATCCTCAAATACACGCAAAGGATTGTCTTCGCTCTTCATCTCTTTTTCCATTACAGTCTGGAAGAAACAGGTCTTGTTGCCGGTATGGCAGGCAACGCCTGTCTGGATAACCTTTGCAAGCATGGTATCCATATCGCAGTCGATGGTTAAAGACTGTACATGCTGGTAATGTCCGCTGGTCTCGCCCTTTACCCATAAAGACTGACGGCTGCGGCTAAAGTATGTCATAAGACCGGTTTCGAGGGTTCTCTCGAAAGCTTCGCGGTTCATATAAGCCATCATAAGCACTTCGTCCGTCTTATAATCCTGTACAATAACAGGGAGCAATCCGTCCTTGTTGAGTTTAAATTCACTCCATGAGAAACGTGCCTGTAACCTTGTGATTTTCACACCGTTTTCTTCCAAAATATTCTTGAGTGAATTTAATTCGGCGGCATTTTTGGTAACCGCTTCTCCGGAAATACCGTATAGATTTTCAATCTGCAATACGCTAATCATTTTATCCAGAGTCAGTTCGGGCAGGCATACCATCATAGGCTGTGGCATACATGCGGCTGCCGTGTCATGGACTTTTACCGGATTGACAAGCAATACCATGTCACAATAAGTATCAATCAATTCTTTGTTAGAATTTACTTCATCAACAGATTCTACACAGGCAATAATCTTATCCTGACCGAATTTTAAGGAAACTTCTTCGGTAATCTCAATATTGCCCTGCTTGGAGTAATTCAGTCCTGCTTTATTACAACCGGCGTACAAAAGCTTTTTAATATCTTCCATACGTTTTACATTACCGGCACCGTATACGGGGATATCGAGTTCTACGCAAATGCTTTTGATAATATCCAGCGCATCCTCGTGGCTTTCATCTGAATCGGACAAATCAAAAATCATTAAGGCATCCGCACCATTGGTCTCGTAAAAAGAAGCAAGCGATAACGGATCGGCATCCACGAGTGTGCGGTCCTCAAATCCCTTTACTGCTGTTTTATTGAATAAATAGATACAGGGAATAATCTTCTTCTCTCTCATTATAAGGTTCCTTTCGTACTTAAAACAGATGTGATTCTTTCATCCTTAGTACAAGCCTCGTCCAAAGCTTTACCAAAAGCCTTAAACATGGCTTCCGCGATGTGGTGTGAATTCAATCCGTCCAATACTTTAATATGTAAATTCATACCGGCACTGTAACTTACGGCATAGAAAAATTCTCTGACAAGTTCGGTTTCAAAATCACCGACCATCTGTGTCGGAAATTCAAAATTGAAATTAAAATACGGACGACCTGACAAATCGAGCGAACACAATACAAGTGCATCATCCATCGGTAAAATGAAATAACCGAATCTCTTAATGCCGACCTTATCGCCTAAAGCCTCTTTAATGGCGTTTCCAAGTACGATACCGGTATCTTCTACCGTATGGTGTCCATCCACCTCTAAATCGCCTTTTACGGTTAAATCCATGTCAAAGAAA
>JAZMZZ010000230.1:0-15179 GCA_045586245.1 Lachnospiraceae bacterium
CCGACTCTTCTGGATATCAATCTTTCGATTTATCCGGGAGAGAAGGTTCTTATCGTGGGACCATCCGGATCGGGCAAATCAACACTTGCCCACTGTATCAATGGACTGGTTCCATTTTCTTATGCCGGAGAGAGTAAAGGAAGCCTTCTTGTAGGTGGTGTAGAGCCGTCAAAGGAAGGAATTTTTGGTATGTCCAAAATTGTGGGAACCGTGCTTCAGGATACGGACGGACAGTTTATCGGGCTTACTGTTGCAGAGGATATTGCCTTTGCATTGGAAAATGACCTTGTTGCGCAGGATGAGATGTTTGAACGTGTGGATAAGGTGGCCAAAGAAGTGGATGTGGCGGACTTGCTTTTCCATGCACCGACAGAACTTTCTGGAGGACAGAAACAGCGTGTATCCATGGCGGGCGTTATGGTTGACAACGTGGATATTTTATTGTTTGATGAACCTCTTGCCAATTTGGATCCTGCAACTGGAAAAAAGGCGATTGCCTTAATTGATGAGATTCAGAAAAAGAATAATACGACCATTATTATTATTGAGCACCGTCTGGAGGATGCCCTGTATCGTAATGTGGACCGTATTATTGTGGTGGGCGAAGGACGGATTCAGGCCGATATGACGCCGGATGAGCTTCTTTCAACGGATATTCTTTTAAAACACGGTATCCGTGAACCATTGTATATTGCGGCACTTAAGCATGCCGGCTGTGAGATTGAAAAGAATACACATCCCGCACAGATTGAGGAGTTGGATGTAACTCCTTACAAAGAAAAGGTACGGGCATGGTTTGAAAAGGCAGAACTGCCGATAAAAGAAAAGAGTCAAAAAGAGTTATTAAAGATTGAGAATGTTTCATTTTCATATGACACAAAGAAGCAGATATTAGAGGACATTAATATCACGGTTCATGAGGGTGAAATGCTTAGTATTGTCGGTAAAAACGGTGCCGGCAAGACGACGCTTTCCAATTTGATTTGCGGATTCTATCATCCTGTGGAAGGGCGTATTTTATATGAAGGAGAAGATATGTCTTCTCTTTCCATTAAAGAGCGCGGGGAACGCATCGGACTGGTGATGCAGAATCCAAACCAGATGATTAGTAAACCGATGATTTTTGAAGAAGTGGCGCTTGGTCTTGCGGTTCGAGGTGTGCCGGAAGCAGAGATAAAAGAGCGCGTAAATGAGACACTTAAAATCTGCGGTTTATACCCGATGCGTAACTGGCCGGTTTCGGCACTCAGTTTCGGACAGAAGAAGCGTGTGACCATTGCTTCCATATTGGTGCTGAATCCGAAGATGATAATTCTTGATGAGCCGACAGCGGGACAGGATTATTATCACTACACGGAAATTATGGAATTTTTGCGTAAACTTAACCGTGAGCAGGGAATTACCATTGTTATGATTACGCATGATATGCATCTGATGCTTGAGTATACGGACAGGGCCGTTGTTATTGCGGACGGTAAGCTTCTTGCCGATGATACGCCTGCCAATGTGCTGACCAATGAAGAACTGGCAAATAAGGCATATCTGAAGAAGACTTCTTTGTATGATTTGGCTGTAAAATGCGGAATTGATAATCCTTCGGCATTAACCGACCGGTTTATTTATTTTGAAAAAGCAAAACGGAATTCGCAGGAGGGTTAGTGTATGGCAAGGATTTTGACGTATGAAGAAAAAGATACCTGGATTCACAGATTAAGCGGCATTACCAAACTGGTTTTCTTTTTGCTCTGGTCCGTTGTGGGTATGTTGACTTATGATACCAGGGTGTTGATTTTTATGCTGATTAGCAGTCTTGTGATTTTTAAAGTGTCCAAAACGGACTGGCATCAGGTCGGAACGGTATTTATGTTTATTATGCTGTTTCTGGTGCTGAATCTTTTGGCGATATTTGCACTGGCACCGACAGAGGGTGTTAAGATATACGGAACCCATACCGAACTGTTTCGGATTACGGATTTTTATGTTATTACCAAGGAACAGTTGTTTTATGAATTCAATGTCATGTTAAAATATCTTTCGGTAATTCCGGTTGTGCTGATGTTTATTGTGACGACCAATCCGAGTGAATTTGCGGCCAGTCTGGCTTATATCGGTGTAAGTTATAAGGTTGGTTATTCGATGGCGATAGCACTCCGTTATATTCCGGATGTGCAGAGTGATTTTACCAAAATTAAGCATGCGCAGGAAGCAAGGGGAATTGAGATGTCATCCAAGGCCTCTTTCTGGGAGCGTTTGAAAAAAATGGGAAGCATTATTTTCCCGCTTCTTTTTTCCAGCATGGACCGGATTGATGTGGTCAGCAATGCCATGGAACTTAGAGGTTTTGGGAAAAATAAAAAGCGTACATGGTATGCGGGACGCAAATTACAGCGCAACGATTATCTGACATTGGCAGTGTTGTTCTTATTTGTGGCAGCGGCACTCGTACTTACTTTTGCGGATGGTAACCGTTTCTATAATCCGTTTATGTAAAGACAACAAGAGCAAAGGGCACGGAAGCGTGCCTTTTTTGCAGGAGAGAATGATATGAAATACAATTTTGACAAAGTAATCAACAGATACAATACCAACTCATTAAAATACGATTGCGCTGATTTGTGGGGAGTGCCAACGGATATCCTTCCGATGTGGGTGGCGGATATGGATTTTCAGACGGCGCCGGAGATATTGGAAGCAATGCATGAGAGCATTAACCATGGCATTTTCGGTTATTCCGTGCCAAAGGATGAGTATTATGAGGTGGTTGCGGATTGGTTTAGGGAGCGTCTTGGCTGGAACAATGCCAAGGGAGAGTGGATTGTAAAAACGCCCGGCGTGGTATTTGCCATTGCAACCGCAATGCGGGCCTATACCGGAAAAGGAGATGCCGTATTAATCCAGCAGCCTGTGTATTATCCGTTCCATATGGTAATTGAGGACAATGAAAGAGTATGTATCAATAATCCACTGGTTTTAAAAGACGGACATTATGAGATGGATTTTGCAGATATGGAGCAAAAGATTATCGATAATCATGTGAAAATGTTTATTCTCTGTAGTCCGCACAACCCGGTCGGACGTGTCTGGACAAAAGAAGAATTAAGTCAGGTGGTTGCGGTTTGTAAGCGTCATAATGTGCTGATAGTCAGTGATGAGATACATTGCGATTTTGTCTATCCGGGTTATGAGCATACGATGCTTCCGCAGGTGGCAGAGGACTATATGGACAGAATGATTGTGTGTACGGCACCAAGCAAGAGTTTTAACCTGGCGGGATTGCAGTTGTCCCATATTTTTATTCCGGATGAGAGTCTGCGTGAAGCTTTCCATAAGGAACTGATGCGGATTCCTTATGATGAATCGGGCACACTGGCACTTGTTGCCGGAAGGGCCGCATACGAAAAAGGTGCGGACTGGATGGATGAACTGAAAGAATACTTGCTCGGTAATCTGGACTATCTGCGTGAATTTTTGCATAAAGAATTACCAAAGGTACGCCTGATAGAGCCGGAGGGAACGTATCTGGTGTGGCTGGATTTTTCGGCATACGATATGAAGCCTGAGGAATTGGAGCAAAAAATGCAGCATGAGGCAAAACTGTGGTTGGATGACGGGGTGATGTTTGGCTTAGAAGGTGCCATGTTTGAACGTATGAACATTGCCTGCCCGAGAGAGGTACTGAAAAAAGCATTGAAACAGATGGCAGCTGCGTTTGCAGAATAAGAGCGTAGAAATGCAGATGAAATAAAAAGGGCTTCGGATTACCGAAGCCCTCATTTTTTGGAATGATTTGCAATTGTATGATTATTCGATTACTTCTGCTGCAGGTTCTGTATAAACTTCTTCTACAGCCGGTGCCTGCTGGCGTTTGATATTGTGGTAGAAGTTTGTATATGTTAACTGCATGTATGGTCCAACCCAGAAAGTAGCGATTCCCAATGTAACATAGCATAATAAAATCCATGGAATGAAAGATAATCCTAATACAAAAAGGTCCATCTTGTGTCCGTTTGTAATGATTTTACTTTCTTCAATGGCTTCTTTTGCCTTCATGTCAGGATTCTCAGCTAAAATATACCATGACATAGAGTATGCGAAAGACTTAATGATACCCGGGATGATTAATAACATGGTCCATAAGAATGTAAAGAGTACAACTAACCAATAAAGTCCGAGTGACTTACCAAACATAGAACCCTTATAACCTTCAAATAAGGTAGCAACTTCCGGTTTGTCCCCGTATGTACCGTTTAAGAATACCATGTAAAAACCAATCATGAGTGGTGGTAAAACAATATAAATTGCGATTGTGCCCAAGATTGGAACAAGTGCGCTTAACAATCCGCCAATAAAGCCGATTACCATTGCGATTCCCACATACGCTAATGTTACAAGGATGTAACTGCCAACTTTGCCCTTTAACTGTTCTTTTGCCTGCGCTTTAATCTGCGCTCTTGTAAAGTTTGAATTCATAATAATTCCCCCTTTTAGTTTTAAATTCAAAATAGTAAGGTCATTCTACAGATATCGACACACTTTGTCAAGGTAGTATACTAAAGTTTAGAAAAAATTCTGAAATGGGATATTTTCTCTTTACATTTTATGTGAAAAGAAATAGAATAGACCTGCTATCTTTTGTGAATTTGAATTTGGGACACAGGAGGTAGTATGTCAATTAATAACAGATTTATGACTCCGGATAAGTGGTACCGGAGTTTTTTGTTTCTTATTGTCTTTTTTATCTTTTTTTTCTTTGTTTTTCCTATAAGATCATTTGCAAACAGTATAGAAGAGAATAAGATAATTTATTCCAATAATATATATCATAAGCATACCGGGAGTTCGGGGGATGGTTGTTACACAATAAAGAGAACCGGAACAAAGAATGAAGAATGTGATGGTGGAGGCCAGTGTAATTCAGGGCCGCATGGACCGGACACCAGCGGACAGGTATATTATGTGGGAAGATGTACGAAGTGTGGTGAGCGAGTGGACAGGTATGGCTCACCGGGATATGAGAGCTGTGATAGTATAAAAAAGGTTTCATACACCTATTACGACTTAGGATGTAACCAATCTTCGGAAACGTTGCTTGGAATACTATCCGTAGAGCAGGATACGTCAGAATGGACGAAAGAGGTTGTTCTTACCGCATCCTTTGAAACAATCGGTAATATAACTGCTGCGGAAACTCCTTATGTATGGAACGGGGAGGCGACAGAGCAGAATACTTTTGTGGTTACGCAGAACGGGGATTATACATTTCGGCTGAATGCAGATGCCAATGCGGATACTGAAAATGGAATGGTGGTTATTCCCGTAAAAAATATCGATACTACGGCGCCGGTAATTGTTTCCCATACATTGGAACCGGAGAGCGGCTGGGTAAAAGAAGGCGTTTTTCTGACAGTGGGGGATACGCAGGATTTGCAACCGGATAATACACCGGGGTGCGGTTTACATGAACTGGCATATTCATATGATAACGGTGAGAATTGGACTGCCGATACGTCATACTTATACGAAGAAAGCGGTACCTATACGGTCATGGTGCGTGATAATCTGGAAAATGTTTCTTCCTATGAAGTTTCCTTTTTTCATATAGATAATCTTGCACCTACAATTGAAGAGGTGGCATATGATGATACTCCCAATGTTTTGAGTACGATGCTGACGGTAACGGCATCGGATATACAGACAGACGGAAGCGGGGGATGCGGACTTCATGAATTGCCCTATTCTTTTGATGGGGGAAATACATGGACGGACAATCCGTCATATGAGACAGACAGAAACGGGACCATTACCATTGCAGTCCGTGATGCACTTGGAAATACAGTGTTCCGGGAGGTTGAGGTTACCAATATTGACGGTTGCGGACCGGCAGTTTCTTATAGGCTGTCAGCAGATTCATGGACGAGCCAGGATGTGACCCTGTATTTGACGGCACAGGATAAAAATGCAGACGGAAGTGCGGGAATCGGACTTGCGGATAAGTGGTATTCCCTGGATGGGGGAAGTACATGGAGCAATAGGGAAGAACTGGTTTTTTCAGAAAATGCTAAGATATCCGTTATTGCAAGAGATAAGTATAACAATCTGACATATACGGATATTTCGGTCAATTGTATCGATAAAGATGCGCCATGGGTTTCTTTGGAAATGGAAGTGACAAATGAAGGGGATAAAAAAGTGGTAACCCTTATAGCAACGGGAGGAGATGGCGGTTGCGGTTTGCACGGACAGCCATATTCATGGGATAACGGCAGCAGTTATGGAAATGAAACGAGAAAGGTGATAACGCAGAATGGAATATACGAAGTAATCGTACGTGATAAAATTGGGAACCGTAGCCATAAGCAGATAGAAGTGGCTGTTTTCGAAGAACCAAAAGAAGAGATTGTTCCGGTGATAGAGGTAGTTGAATCTTTGCCGGAAGAGGAGAAGGTTTTTGAAGAGGAAAAAGAAACACAAGCGGAACCGGAGCCTGAGCCGGAACCGGTTGTGATTAAGGCGGCACCAAGAACAGATGCGGTACCGGAAAAACCGGTGCATGTGGTAGAAGAAGATACTTGGGATATGAGGGATACTTTGGCGGTAATAGGAGCATCGGGAGCCGGCCTTTCACTGATAGTGCTATTTGTATTTTGTGTGGTACATACCATTGCTGTTTCTGTGGAAAAGGAAAACGGCAACAGGCATTATCTGGGCCGGATGTGGATTCATCATAAAGAAGAGAGGTATGAAGTCCGTTTTACGGAAGCATTATTGGAAAAATGTGAAACTACTCATTTTTACCTGCGTCCTTCCCTCCTGTTTTTGATCAAACGAAAAGATGCCACACTCAGCCTGCTGTTTCCGGAAGATATCTGTATTACACTTGCGGTTTCGAAAGAAATGGATTTTTCATTGCTATAAAATGGGAAATGGAGTAAAATCATTTTTGTGTTAGAGTTTGTAAAGATATAGGAGAGATATATATGAAGTGGGAAGAAAATGTACGCAAAGTAGTTCCGTATGTTCCGGGCGAACAACCGAAGATGCAGAACTTAATTAAACTGAATACCAATGAGTTTCCGTATCCGCCTGCACCGGCAGTACAGAAAGCCATTGCAGAGTTTGATTATGAAACGCTCCGTCTGTATTCGGACCCGTCTATTAGCGATTTGACGGCGGCAGTTGCGCAGTTTTACGGTTTAAAGCCGGAGAATGCATTTGTTGGTGTTGGTTCGGATGATGTAATTGCGATGGCATTTTTGACTTTCTTTAATTCGGATAAGAAGATTTTGTTCCCGGATATTACTTATTCTTTTTATGATGTCTGGGCGGATTTGTACCGGATTCCGTATGAAGTACAGCCTTTAAAAGAGGATTTCAGTATCCGGAAAGAGGATTATTTTAAGGAAAACGGTGGTGTGGTTATTGCGAATCCGAATGCACCGACCGGCGTGCAGGAAAGCCTTGAGATGATAGAGGAGATTATACAGAAGAATCCGGATGTGGTAGTTATTGTAGATGAAGCGTATGTGGATTTTGGCGGAAAGAGTGCCATTCCTTTGATTGAAAAGTACGATAACCTTTTGGTGGTACAGACATTTTCCAAGTCCCGCGCCCTTGCCGGTGCCAGAATCGGTTGTGCATTCGGTTGTGAGAAGATTATTAAGTATCTGAATGATGTGAAGTTTTCGTATAATTCCTATACAATAACACGTCTGACAGAAGCAATCGGTTGTGCGTCGCTTTCGGATAGGGAATATTTTGAAAAGACCGTGCAAAAGTTAGTAGATACCAGAGAACGTACCAAGGTGCGTTTAAGGGAATTGGGATTTTTGTTTGCGGATTCCAAGACCAATTTTATTTTTGCCACACATAAGTCAGTGCCGGCAAAGGAATTGTTTGATGCATTGCGCAAAGAGGGCATTATCGTGCGCTACTTTAATAAGCCGCGTATTGATAATTATCTTCGTATTTCCATCGGTACGGATGAGGAAATGGATACCATGCTTGCATTTTTGACGGAGTATTTAAAGGATAAATAGGTTGCGTAGCGGCAAAAGAGTAAGGAGAGAGTATGGAAGCCTATACGGATTTTGCGTATGTGTATGATACATTGATGGACAACACACCCTATAAGGAGTGGTGTGCCCGGATAACGGATATTCTGCGCAGGGCAGGGATTGAAAAGGACCTGGTATTGGATTTGGGATGCGGAACCGGAACTTTGACGGAACTTTTAGCAAAAGAAGGCTATGATATGATTGGTATTGACTGTTCGCAGGAGATGCTTGCCCGTGCCATGGAAAAAAGGGAAGATTCCGGATTGCAGATTCTGTATTTGTTGCAGGATATGCGGGAGTTTGAACTTTACGGAACCGTAAAAGCGATTGTCAGTGTCTGTGATTCCCTGAATTACCTTTTGGAAGAGGAAGATGTTATAGAGACGTTTCGGCTGGTTAATAATTATCTTGACCCTAAGGGATTGTTTGTATTTGATTTTAACACCGTGTACAAATACAAAGAAATAATCGGCGATGCAACCATAGCGGAGAACCGTGAGGACTGCAGTTTTATCTGGGAGAATTATTACCACGAAGAAGAGGAAATTAACGAATATGAAGTGACCTTTTTTGTAAAAGAAGGCGACTTATTCAGACGTTTTGAAGAAACGCATTACCAGCGTGGCTATACTCCGCAGCAGATGAAAGATTTTCTTGCGAAGGCAGGACTGGAATTTGTATCGATGACGGATTCCGATACGGGTGGCGAAGTAACAGCTGAGAGTGAACGCATTTATATGGTTGCAAGGGAATGCGCTAAATAAGAATGGAGAAATAACAGGTGCCTGCAACAGGCAGGCATGAGCGAGGAGAATATGGCAGATTATATTGTAAGAGCAATGGCGGGAAATGCACAGATACGTGCATTTGCGGCAACAACAAGAGAAACGGTGGAAACAGCCAGGGTGGCACATAATTTAAGTCCGGTTGCATCGGCGGCACTCGGAAGAACATTAACCGGTGCGGCAATGATGGGAGCCATGTTAAAGGGTGAGAAGGATTTGCTGACGTTACAGGTTAAGGGGGACGGCCCAATCGGCGGCATTACGGTTACGGCTGATTCCAAAGGAAATGTGAAGGGATATGTAGGTAATCCGTCACTGGTGATACCGCCTAATTATGCCGGCAAACTGGATGTGGGTGCGGCAGTCGGATACGGAATGCTCCAGGTTATGAAGGATATGGGATTAAAAGAACCGTATTGCGGACAGACTGTTATTCAGACAGGTGAGATTGCGGAAGATTTGACTTATTATTTTGCTTCCTCTGAGCAGGTACCATCATCTGTAGGGCTCGGTGTTTTGATGGATAAAGAACTTGCAAATGTCAGACAGTCGGGCGGATTTATCATCCAGCTTATGCCTTTTGCAGAGGACGCGGTTATTGAGAAACTTGAACAGAACCTGATGCAGATACCTTCGGTTACTACTATGTTGGATGACGGTATGACACCGGAGGAAATGTTGCAAAAAGTACTTGAAGGTATGGACGTTGAGTTTACGGATACGTTTCCGGTAAGATTTTATTGTAACTGTACGAAGGAACGTGTGGAAAAAGCACTTATAAGCGTAGGCGAAAAAGACTTAAAGGATATGATTGCAGACGGGAAACCAATAGATATAAACTGTCATTTCTGTAATAAGAATTACACGTTTACAATTGCAGAACTGCAGGAGATGTTAAAGCGTGCAAAACGCAAATAGACCGGAACAGGTCTTGTTTTTGCAGGAAAGGTGGGAATCACTATGATGGATGGATTTGTAAAATGCGCGGCAGCAGGAATAAAGGTTCAGGTGGCCGATCCGGAATTTAATGGTAAGCAGATTGTACAAAAAGCAAAGGAATGTACGGACAGAGGAGCCAAAATAATTGTTTTTGGTGAACTTTCGGTTTCGGCAGCTACTTGTGGGGATTTGTTTTTCCAGCCTAAACTGATAACGGCTTGCGAAGATGCAGTAAAGGAGATTGCGACATCGACAAAGGATATGGATGCCATTTTGTTTGTGGGTGTTCCTTTTATTAACCGTGGCAGATTGTATAGTACGGCCGTTGCGATTGCGGGCGGAAAGATTCTTGGAATTGTTCCAAAAACATATATTCCTGCAAGCAGTGATTTATGGGATGCCAGATATTTTACGCCGGGTGAGGCATTGGTTACGGAAGTAGTTTATGCCGGACAGATGACGGGATTTGGTACGAACCAGTTGTTTGAGACAAAGGAAGGCATTTGCATCGGTTGTGAAATCGGGCAGGATTTGGAAGCCATGATGAATCCGGCAACCTACCATGCGATGGCGGGTGCGAATATTATAGTGAATTTGAATGCGTCATGCGAATTGGTGGATTGTACCAGAAGACGCAGACAGTCTGTTCTTTGTGCCAGCGACAGATTGCTGTGCGGCTATGTGATGGCTTCGGCAGGGGAAGGCGAGTCTACGCAGGACGGTGTTTTTGGTGGACATCATCTGATAGCGGAGAACGGATTGCTTCTTAGTGAGTCGCAGCGTTTTGTCAGCGATACGATTTATAATGATATCGATATCAGCCGCATTGCGACAGAGCGTGCTAAGAATAGCACTTATATCAGTGCAGGTTGTGAGGATTATAAACGTGTAGAATTTACACTTTCTGATACAGAGAATACGTTGGACCGTGTGTTTGCGGTTTCTCCTTTTGTGCCAAAAGATGCAAAAGAGAGAGAAGCACGTTGTGAGGAGATTTTTGCAATCCAGGCAAATGCATTGAAAAAACGTATGGAGCACACCAAATGCAGCAGTGCCGTAATCGGTGTGTCCGGAGGATTGGATTCCACACTTGCCATGCTTGTCATTGCCAAGGCATTTGATTTGCTTGGGTTAAAACGCAGTAATATCCGTGCGGTAACAATGCCATGCTTTGGAACAACAGGCAGAACCTATGATAATGCATGCAAACTTACCAATGCACTTGGTTGTACTTTGCAGGAAGTGGATATTAAAAAGGCAGTTACACAGCATTTGGAAGACATCGGACAGGATATCAATAACCATGATGTGACCTATGAGAATGCGCAGGCAAGAGAACGTACGCAGGTGCTTATGGATATTGCCAACCAGTGCGGCGGTATGGTAATCGGAACCGGTGATTTGTCAGAGTTGGCACTCGGATGGGCAACCTATAACGGCGACCATATGTCCATGTATGGGGTAAATGGTGCGATTCCAAAGACGCTGGTTAGACATTTGGTGCGTTATTATGCGGATACCTGTGAAGATGCAGAACTTGCAAAAGTGCTTTTGGATGTTTTGGATACACCGGTAAGCCCGGAATTATTGCCTCCGGTTGACGGCGTAATTTCACAAAAGACCGAAGATTTGGTGGGTCCTTACGAACTCCATGACTTCTTCCTATACTACATGTTACGTTGCGGATTTTCACCGGCCAAAATTTACCGTATTGCAAAACTTACTTTTGCAGGTGAGTATGATAATGCAATCATTTTGAAGTGGCTTAAGAAATTTTACTGGAGATTTTTCTCCCAGCAGTTTAAACGCTCCTGTTTACCTGACGGACCAAAGGTCGGCAGCGTGGGGGTATCCCCTCGTGGCGATTTACACATGGCTTCTGACGCATGTGTATCAGTCTGGATAAGTGAGTTAGAAGGGCTGGAATAAATATAAAATAAAAGACTGTTCATATCCTATTTAGAGACGCTCTGCATAGGACACGAACGGTCTTTTAGTTTTATTTATTCCAGCCCCTCATTTTCACCTATCTTTGCCTGATTCAACGCTGCAGTGATTGCGTTAAGTAAGACGGTTGATGTATATAGGTTATCAGAAGAGTATTCAATATTATCAATGGATTGGTTTTCTATTATCTGTGTAGATAATGATTCTAACGCCGGTTCCATGAGAGGATACATAACGCTGATGCTTTCGTCCATGTTTTGTAAGTCGATGGATAAAATGGCCGTTTCATCCACAGTAACGGATAATTCCACATTACTTCCGTTTAATGTCATTGCCGTTGTGTATGTTCCCGGCACATAGATAGAGGCTGAGTCCGTTGGTTCTTTAGTGTCACCATCCTCTTTTTCTCCCGACATAATAATTAAAAAAATAATAGCCAATATACCAAGAACCAGAAGGATTCCGGTGTAGATTAATTCTTTCATTTTTAATACAACAATTTTAGTTTTTCCGCTCATAAGACATACTCCCTTGCATTTATACATCATATGCTGATACAATAGGATATATTCTAGAACTGCAATGAAAAAGAGGAAGAAAAAAATGAAAATAAAAT
Source organism: Lachnospiraceae bacterium (assembly GCA_045586245.1). Taxonomy (GTDB): domain Bacteria; phylum Bacillota; class Clostridia; order Lachnospirales; family Lachnospiraceae; genus RGIG8767. Next base: position 12,342 of record JAZMZZ010000230.1, read on the forward strand.
TTACCAAAATGCAGGGATGCGGGAATGATTATGTATATATAAACGGCTTTACGGAGCATGTTCCACAGGAAAAAAAGCCGGACTTTGTCAGATTTGTCAGTGACAGACATTTTGGAATCGGAAGTGATGGTGCGATTTTTATCAATCCTGCTAAGGAAGCGGATTTTGAGATGGAAATGTATAATGCGGACGGAAGCCGTTCGGAGATGTGTGGAAACGGTATCCGCTGTGTCGGTAAATATGTATATGATTACGGTTTGACCGATAAGACAGAGTTTAGTGTGGTAAGTGCTGGAAAGGTTAAATATCTGACGCTTACAATAGAGGATGGGAAAGCGGTGCAGATTCGTGTCAATATGGGTGAGCCGGTTCTGACGCCGCAGGAGATTCCGGTTGTAGCGGATACTACTCCGGTTATCAATGAGCCGATTACGGTTTTGGACAAGGAATATGAGATGACCTGTGTTTCCATGGGCAATCCGCATGCAGTTGTTTTTGTGGAAGATACGGCAACCTTCCCTGTAAATGAGATTGGACCGTTTTTTGAAAAGCACGAGAAATTTCCAAACCGTACCAATACTGAATTTGTGCAGGTGCTTGACAGGAACCATATCAATATGCGCGTGTATGAACGTGGAACGGGCGAGACACTTGCCTGCGGAACAGGATGCTGTGCCAGTGTAGTAGCGTGTATTTTAAATGGTCTTACGGATGAAGATGTGTATGTAAATGTTCTCGGCGGTGTTGTGCGGGTAGAGTGGAACCGGGAAGAGAATATTGTATACATGACAGGACCTGCGGTTACGGTATTTGATGGTGAAATAGAAATTAATTTATCAGAGAGCTGAGTCTGTGAAAAACAGCAAGAATCAGATAAACAAAAGAACACCCCGGTCAGGTATGACCGGGGTACTTTGATATTGTAAATATAGTTCGTATAAAAACGGTTTCTGTTTTACGGGGTTTCCAGATATTCCAAAAAACTGAGTGAATTGTCGATATTTGGAGCGTTTGCAATAATGGTAAAATAGCATTTGCTGTTTGGATAACTCTGTGTGGAAACAATCTTGGATGCGTCCGTAATTTCAAGTGCAATGGCCTCTTCCCCTTCTTTGGTGTCGCCGGGGCAGTCATACCAGATTAAGCGGTCTTTGTATTTTTCCATCTGTTCTTCTGTAAAGACCTTGGACAAATCGGTATAATATCCGCCTTCTGCCATATGCATCATATAATTTTCATCAACCACACACACATCTACAACTCCGGCAGCACACATTACCAAAACTTTTTCAATATTCTGGGAGTCGAAATAGGTATACTCGTCCATATTAATGTAGATATCGGTAATCAGGGAAGTTTCTTCCTTTTTGGGATTGATTTCTATAGTCTTTTCAAAGTCAGCCATGAATGTATCGTTTTCCACATTGGGGAATGCATTGATATAGATGGCCTGCATGACCATTTCTTTTTTGGTGGCTATATCATAAATCATGGAGCCGCCAATGAATAATACGAGTGCGGCTACCAGAACATACCATTTATAATAATGGAAAAAATATTCCATGCGGCCTTTAAATCCTTGACTCTCCAATACTTTCATCTGTTGTTCACGGATTTCATCCTGTACTGAATTTCCGATTGCCATAGTGATGTCCTTTCCTTTGTTCTTTTGTTCTGTTAAACATCTTAAAAGGAAAGTTTTGCCGTGTCAATGAAAGGAATACAAAGAGATATTAAAATTTTATAAAATTTGAAATTTTTTCTGCTTGAAACTTTTTAGAAGATGTGATATTTTAGATAAAATCAACATGTATTATTGATCTTAAGAGGGATACTACAGAAAGGTGAAAAGGATATGAACGATTCAGTGATTGAAGTATTGGTAGATCAGAAGACAACAGTTGGAATTAAGGTTTTGAAGATTGTGCTTATCGTGGCAACAGTACTGATGGCATTATGGGGAATGCTGTTTGGCATGGTGGCAATTATTATTGCGGTGCTTTTGGGAGTAGCCGCTTATTTTGTCGGACAACGTACTAAGGTAGAGTATGAATATGCCTATTTTAATAAAGAGATGGATGTGGATGTTATTTATTCCATGGAAAAAAGAAAACGTGTCAAGACCTACGATATGACAAAACTTGAGATACTTGCACCGGCAACGTCTTATCATTTGGATGCATATAAGAACCGTAATTATAAAGAAGCAGATTACAGTTCCCGCAAGCCGGAGAATGCACAGAATGTGTATGTAATGTATATCGGCGGAATGGACAAGGTTATTTTTGAACCGACTCAGGAATTGATTAAAGCAATTGCCAATATCGCACCCCGTAAAGTATTTACGGAATAGTGCGTTATTATAAATTAACAAGAATATTACAGAAGGAGAGATGAAAAAATGGGTCAGATTATCGGCGAAGGAATTACATTTGATGACGTACTTTTAGTACCGGCTTATTCCAATGTTATTCCAAATGAAATTGATGTTTCTACGTATTTAACAAAGAAAATCAAATTAAACATTCCTCTTATGAGTGCAGGAATGGATACGGTAACAGAGCACAGGATGGCTATCGCCATGGCAAGACAGGGCGGTATCGGTATTATCCATAAAAACATGTCTATCGAAGCGCAGGCAGAAGAGGTAGATAAGGTAAAACGTTCTGAGAATGGTGTTATCACGGATCCGTTCTCATTGTCTCCGGAACATACATTAAGAGATGCGGATGATTTAATGGCTAAGTTCCGTATTTCCGGCGTACCGGTTACGGAAGGAAAGAAACTGGTTGGTATTATTACAAACCGTGACCTTAAATTTGAAACAGATTTTACAAA
>JAZMZZ010000231.1:0-12641 GCA_045586245.1 Lachnospiraceae bacterium
ACTAACTTTCAATGAAATCGCTTTAAGTAGGTATCAAAAACGCGCAAAACACGAAAAAATACCTACCAAATATATATCACCATACATTTGGTAGGTATCATACTCTATTTTTCTTGCTATTTTGTTACATTTTCAAGTAAAAAGCTCTGAAAAATCCTACTAAACTTGCTTTGAAAACTATATTAGTAGGTAATTTTTGTTAACATAACTCAAAAAGCACTTGGAATTTCATCAAATCGCATGCGCTAACCCAAAAGCACGCATAGAACACATGAAATTCCACGAATCACACGAGCAACAGCATAATGAAATCACACAAATTACATCATGCCGCCCATTCCGCCGCCTGCAGGCATAGCAGGAACATCTTCTTTGATGTTAGCAACTACGGATTCTGTTGTAAGCAATGTGGCTGCAACAGATGTAGCGTTCTGTAATGCGCTTCTTGTAACCTTTGCAGGATCAAGGATACCTGCATCAATCATGTTCACGTATTCTTCTTTTAATGCGTCGAATCCAACACCAACTTCAGATTCTTTTACTTTATTAATGATTACGGAGCCTTCCAAACCTTCGTTTGCTGCGATGTGGAATAATGGAGCTTCGAGTGCCTTTAATACGATCTGGGCACCTGTCTTCTCATCACCCTGTAATGTAGCTGCAAGTTCAGCAACTTTCTTGGAAGCATGGATGTAAGCAGAACCACCACCTGAGATGATACCTTCTTCTACCGCTGCTCTTGTAGCTGCCAAAGCGTCTTCTAAACGAAGCTTAGCTTCCTTCATTTCTGTTTCTGTAGCCGCACCAACACGGATAACAGCAACACCGCCTGCGAGTTTAGCAAGTCTTTCCTGTAATTTTTCTCTATCAAAATCAGAAGTTGTTTCTTCAATCTGTTTTTTAATCTGAGCAACACGTGCTTTAATTGCGTTAGCATCACCGAAGCCTTCTACGATAACAGTAGCTTCTTTCTGAATTTTAACAGATTTTGCACGTCCTAACATATCAAGAGTAGCTTCTTTTAAATCAAGACCAAGTTCTTCAGAGATTACCTGACCACCTGTAAGAATAGCAATATCTTCTAACATAGCTTTTCTTCTGTCACCGTATCCAGGTGCTTTAACAGCTACTACGTTAAATGTACCACGTAATTTATTAACGATTAATGTTGTTAATGCTTCACCTTCTACATCTTCTGCAATGATAAGTAATTTTGCACCACTCTGTACAATCTGTTCCAAAATTGGAAGGATTTCCTGAATGTTAGAAATTTTCTTATCTGTAATTAAGATAAATGGGTTATCTAAAACAGCTTCCATTTTATCCATATCTGTTGCCATGTAAGCTGAGATATATCCTCTGTCAAACTGCATACCTTCTACTAAATCAAGTTCTGTAAGCATTGTTTTGCTTTCTTCGATTGTGATAACACCATCGTTAGAAACTTTTTCCATAGCATCTGCTACTAACTGACCTACATTTTCATCACCTGCAGAAATAGCGGCAACTCTTGCGATATGTTCCTTACCCTGGATGGTAGAGCTCATATCAGCAATTGCTTCTCCGGCTGCATCTGTCGCTTTCTTCATACCTTTTCTTAAGATGATTGGGTTAGCACCTGCTGCAAGATTCTTGATTCCTTCCTGAATCATAGCCTGTGCAAGTACGGTAGCTGTTGTAGTACCGTCACCTGCTACATCGTTTGTCTTTGTAGCAACTTCTTTTACAAGCTGTGCACCCATGTTTTCGAATGCATCTTCCAATTCAATTTCTTTTGCGATGGTAACACCGTCATTGGTAATAAGCGGAGCACCGAAAGACTTATCCAGTACAACATTTCTTCCCTTTGGTCCGATTGTTACTCTTACTGTATCTGCAAGTTTGTTAACGCCTGCTTCTAATGCGCTGCGGGCTTCTGCCCCGTATTTAATCTCTTTTGCCATTATACTAGCCTCCTATACTATGTTCTATTACTGAATAATTGCTAAGATATCAGACTGTTTTACGATGATAACTTCTTCATCGTCAATCTTTACTTCTGTTCCGGAGTATTTGGAGTAGATTACCTTATCGCCAACCTTAACTTCCATCTTTACTTCCTTACCTTCTACCATTCCGCCCGGTCCGACAGCGATTACTTCTGCCTGCTGTGGCTTTTCTTTATTCTGTCCCGGAATCACGATACCGGACTTTGTAGTCTCTTCTGCAACTAACTGCTTAATTACAACTCTGTCTCCTAAAGGTACTAACTTCATAGTATATGCCTCCTTAAAATAATATATGATAGTTGTTTGTTAGCACTCTCGTTGAACGAGTGCTAATTCCTTTTCAAAAAAAAACATCTCTGTTTTGCTCTGTTATTTATTATAGTCATTAGGAAAATATTTGCAACCCTTATTCTGGGAATTAATAGATTTTTTAGAAATAAAAAGCCTCCGCACATAAAAATATGCGAAGGCCATACTATTCATATTACTGCAACCCCTTCTTAAGTCTCTCACGATATCCCGGTGCGTTCTTCATCTCAAACTTATCTTCAAACATCTCATACTCTGCATCCGCAAGTTTGTCAGCAAGGGTCTCTTCTACATTTTCTTTTAATACATTACCGATAGCAACGCTTGGTGCTAAAATTGCATCTTCGTATGCTTCACAGTCTGCCTTAACCGCTGCACAGAATGTTTCACTCTCGTCATCTTCCGGCATCGGAATAATAACATTAAACACATCGCCATCCACACGGCCAACAATATATTCCGGCTTGGCATTCTTAGATATGATTCCTGCAATCACCTGGATGAGGCGGTCGCTTTCTTCATCACCGAAGTTGTCATTTACAAACTTCCAGTCATTGATATTAATACAGATAGCACTGACAGGGGCAATCTGGGAACGGTCCACAATCTTAAGACGGTTCTCAAAATAAGTACGGTTGAGCACTCCTGTAAGTTCATCGTTCTTCTCGCCATGCTTTACCTGATACTTCTCTTTCTCAAGCTTAGCTTCGAGTTCATCCGCATAAATCGCCAGTTCCTTGTGCTCGTAAGTCTTCTCAGCCACGGACATATATGTCTCCATCAGTTTCTCCATGAAAGTAGATACAAGCGGCAATTTATCTTCCTGCACATAGTCATAACGAAGATAAATATGTGCAACCGTTCTCTCTTCCACACGAAGCTTTAACCCCGGCTCATTCACTACATCCGGCTTAAAACCGACAAAATTCCCATGGGAAATCATCTTCTCGCCATGACGGTCAGTCACCAAAATCTCAACACCTGAAAGTCTATGTAATAATTCAAGCTGCTCTCCCATTCTGACTGTATCTAAAAGGGATGACAGGCTGTAATCCTTAATATTGTCTTTTAATCTTTTTTCTAACGAAATGGAACCGTAAGCCATAGGTATCTCCACCTTTCATTTGGGTTACATCTATTTTACAATTAGGACGCTATAATTGCAAGAAAGAAATGTCAGAATTACAGGAAGGATTTCCCTAATATTTCTTGAAAAATCCTGTGCTTTATGTATAATAGAAACGGTGCGTAAAAACATGATTGAATATAGAATAATTGAGGGTTAAACATGATTAGTGCAAATAATGTTACATTCCGTGTGGGCAAAAAAGCCTTATTCGAAGACGTTAATATCAAATTTACAGAAGGAAACTGCTACGGCTTAATCGGCGCTAACGGTGCCGGCAAATCTACCTTTTTAAAGATTTTATCAGGAGCATTGGATACCACAAACGGTGATATCGCGATTACTCCGGGCCAGAGACTTTCCGTTTTGGAACAGGACCACTTCAAATACGATGCATATCCTGTTATGGATACGGTTATCTTAGGTAATGAGCGTTTATACCAGATTATGAAGGAAAAAGACGCCATCTATGCCAAGGAAGACTTTACGGACGAAGACGGTATCCGTGCCAGTGAACTGGAAGCCGAATTTGCGGAAATGGACGGATGGGAAGCAGAATCCAATGCCGCTATGTTATTAAACGGTCTTGGTATCGATACAGACTTACACTACTCAATGATGAGTGATTTAACCGGTAATGAAAAGGTAAAAGTATTACTTGCTAAGGCTCTTTTCGGTAATCCGGATATTCTTCTGCTTGACGAGCCTACCAACCACTTGGATTTAGACGCGATTGCATGGCTGGAAGAATTCCTTATTAATTTTGACAATACCGTTATCGTGGTATCCCACGACCGTTACTTCTTAAATAAAGTATGTACGCATACTGCCGATATCGACTACGGCAAGATTCAGTTATATGCCGGTAACTATGATTTCTGGTACGAATCCAGCCAGTTACTGATTAAGCAGATGAAGGAAGCTAACAAGAAGAAAGAAGAAAAGATTAAGGAATTACAGGAATTCATTTCCCGTTTCTCCGCTAACGCTTCCAAATCAAAACAGGCGACTTCAAGAAAGCGTGCGCTTGAAAAAATTGAGTTGGATACCATCAAACCATCCAGCCGTAAATATCCGTACATTGACTTCAGACCTGACCGCGAAATCGGTAACGAAGTCCTTACCGTTGAAAATCTTTCTAAGACTATTAACGGTGAAAAAGTACTCGACAATATCTCCTTCATTGTCGGACATGATGATAAGATTGCATTTGTCGGTGGTAACGAAATTGCCAAGACTACATTATTTAAGATTTTAGTTGGAGAAATGGAGCCGGACGAAGGAACCTACAAATGGGGTGTTACCACTTCCCAGGCTTACTTCCCGAAAGATAACACGGATGAGTTTAACAATGATTACACCATTACCGAATGGTTAACCGGCTACTCTCCTGTTAAGGATGTAACCTATGTACGAGGCTTCCTCGGACGTATGTTATTTGCCGGTGATGACGGTGTGAAAAAAGTTAAGGTATTATCCGGTGGTGAAAAGGTACGTTGTCTCTTATCCAAGATGATGATTTCCGGTGCAAACTGCTTAATCTTTGACGAACCGACCAACCACTTAGACATGGAATCCATCACTGCCCTTAACCAGGGTATGATTAAATTCCCGGGTGTGGAATTATTCTCCTGCCATGACCACCAGGTAGTACAGACAACTGCTAACCGTATCATCGAGATTCTTCCTAATGGTACTATCGTCGATAAGATTACGACTTACGACGAATATCTCGCAAGCGATGTTATGGCAAGAAAACGTACGGTATACAATGCCGACACAGCAAAAGCTGAGGATGAAAACTAATTATGACTTCAAATCACAATGCAAAAATTGACTTACATGTACACTCAGATAAATCAGACGGAAGTTTAACTCCGTCTGATTTAGTTTCTTATGCCATAAAACAGGGGGTAACAGCATTTGCCCTGACTGACCATGATACCATTGACGGTATTGACGAAGCCTTAGAAGCTGCAAAAGGTACTTCCGTTACTGTCATTCCGGGCATTGAATTGTCCACGGCATATGAAGGAAAGGACATTCATATTGTCGGTCTTTTTATTGATAAAGAACAGCAGGCATTCCGTGAACGCATCGGCCGCTTTGCAAATGCGAGAATCAACCGTAATTTGGAAATGTGTGAAAAGCTAAGTGAATACGGCATGCCTATGACATACGAAGAACTGACTGATGAATTTCCGGATTCGGTCATTACCCGTGCACATTTTGCAAGACTCATGGTCAAAAAAGGCTATGTCAAATCCTTAAAAGAAGCCTTTGAACGCTATATCGGTGACCATGGTCCATGCTTTATTCCACGCAAGAAAATAACACCCGATGAAGGCGTCCGCTTTATTCTGTCTGCTAACGGTCTTCCGGTACTTGCACACCCGATGCAATACGGTATGGGAGATGCACGGTTACAACAACTAATTGACACGTTAAAAGAAGCCGGCCTTGTGGCATTGGAAGCCATCTATTGTACACATACTCCATCCGAAGAAGCCAAACTTTGCAAATTGGCTAAGGATAATGGTCTTCTTATCAGCGGCGGTTCCGATTTTCACGGAAAAGCCAAACCGGGACTGGAACTTGGTACCGGATACGGACGTTTGCATGTACCGTATGAAATTCTGGAACAATTAAAAGAAAAGAAAAAAGAACTTTTCAGCGAATAAAGGATTTACCGATGAAAAAAATACTATTTACCGATTTGGACGGCACCTTACTCAATAACCGTTCACAAATTGATGAAGAAATGAAACTGGCACTACAGGAAATGACCTCAAAAGGGCATTATCTCGTACTCTCTTCCGGCAGACCACTTGACAGCATCCTGGAAGTAAAGGAACTTGCCGGAATTGATTTTCCCAATGTCTATATTATTGCAAGTAATGGCGCTGTCATTTACAATTGTGATAAAGATGAGATTGTACATGAAATCCGTGTTTCTTTTGAAGATGTTTCTGATATATGGAATTTTGCAAAAGAACAACAGGCACATGTACAGACCTATAGTGATGACTCCATTATCACGGCTGTTGAGGATGAGGAAATTGCCTATTACAGACATCGCATCCACCTTCCTCTGATACTTAGCAATACGCCTTGGGAGGTTCTTAAGCAGCCGCCACACAAGCTTTTATTGATTGATTTACATGACCATGAACGTCTGGCATATATCCAGACTCTTTTGGAGCAAAGTTTTGGCGACCGTTTACAGACTGTTTTTTCCAATCCGTATTATCTGGAAGTTTTTGCAAAAGATGCCGGCAAAGGTAACTCCTTGCGCCATTTGTGTGATTATCTGGACATTGCAATTGCCAACTCCTATGCCGCCGGTGATGCCGAGAATGATTTATCCATGTTGCAGGCAGCCGGTACTGCCATAGTCATGTGCAACGGAACGGATGAACTTAAAAAGCACGCCGATATCATTACCAAACGTAGTAATGATGACTGCGGACTTGCCGATATTATATACGAATACATACTTTCATAACCGCCAACACATTTTTTACGGGTGATAAAATGAACATTTCAAAAGAATGGTATAAAAGTGAATTTATCCAACATGAATTAATGGAACCGCACAGAGCCATTGAGCATGAATTTACCTTTTACGATGCGATTGCGACCGGTAATCTGGAATATGTCAAGGAAAACTGTAACAGTAACGCTTTTACGGACCCTGACGGTATGGGTAAACTTTCCGAAGACAAATTGCAGAATATCCGCTACCATTTTGTTGTAACAACGGCTATGATAGCCCGCTATTGCGTTCACAACGGTATGGAGCAGGAAAAAGCATACGGGCTTAGTGATTTTTATATTTTGAAAATGGATAAGTGCCGTACCATCAAAGAAATTTCCGAGCTTCACGATACCATGTGTATTGACTATTGCGGCAAAATGCAGATAATCATGAAACAGCAGATTATTTCCAAACCAATTGTTCTTTGTATGGATTATATTTACAGTCACATCCATTACCGGATTACTCTGGAGGAACTTGCTGATTATCTTTCTTTATCCCCAAGTTATTTATCCAGATTATTCAAAAAAGAAGTTGGTATTTCCATCAGTTCCTATATTACGAACACTAAGATTGAGAAAGCCAAGAATCTTTTGCAGTACTCCGAATACAGTATTTCGGACATTGCCAATTATCTTGCTTTTTCTTCCCAAAGCCATTTTATACAGGTTTTCCAAAAAAGAACCGGATATACACCGCATAAATTCCGCAGCCAATATTTCCGGACTGACTGGGAATCCATGTCAACAAATAAATGATGCAATATTTTAAGAGGCAGTAACACAATTAAGTGCTACTGCCCCTTTTTAGAGTTTAGGGTTTATGAAAATGAAAATTATCTGTTTGGAGCGGCTACTTCTCCTATGATAGATAATATTCAATTTTATTGGTTTCTTTTAAGAATTCATCCAAAATGTAATTTCCCATCATTTCCTGTCCGTTAAGAATCATTTTCTTACATCCGGACTGCGCATGATTCGGATTATGGATGACAATTTTCAGTTTCTTTCCTCTGAAAATCTTTTCTATTTCTACTTTATCCCACTCTTTTGGAATGGCCGGTGAAATTTCGATTCCATAAAAATCAGGACGCATACCAAGAATACCTTCCACACAGCCAACCATAATCGTAGAAGCCGTACCGGTCAGCCAATGCACATGGGAACGTCCGAAATTCGGGCTGTCCTTACCTTCCGTAAACTGTCCGTAGCAATATGGCTCCAACACACGGATTTCGGCCTTATCATTCTGCGCAGACGGTGCATTTTCCATAAAATACCGGTATGCACGGTCTCCGTGTCCGCGAAGTGCTTCTGCTAAAATTATCCATCCCTGTGACTGTGAAAATATTCCGGCATTCTCCTTACAACCTGCATTATAGATAACAGCAAATGCTCCCGGAAATGCGTCATAATGATAAGGAGGATCCATTAAGATAGCACCATATTCCGTATTTAACCGGTTATATACATTATCCAGTACCGTATCCGCCTGCTTATCCGTTGCATAACCGCTGATTACACTCCAGCTTTGCGGATTCAGCCAAAGGTTGGCTTCCTTATCCGTCCGACAACCGATAACATCCCCTTTATCCGTGAATCCGCGGATAAAACGGTCTTCATTCCAGCAAAATTCTTCAATATCCTTGGTCAGCTCATTCTTTTTTGCTTTTAAATAATTTATATAACTAATGTCCTTTTTGTATTCTGCAAACAAAATCATAACAGACATTGCATAATAGAACTGGAATGCCACAAAGGATGATTCGCCGTCTTTTCCAAGGCGCAGGCAATCGTTCCAGTCTGCATGCAATCCCGCAGGCATTCCATGCGTACCAAGATGATTCATTGAAAAATCAATGGCACGTTTCAAATGTTCGTAAACACTGCCCTCTTCTTTATTGGCAAACGGAATCACCTCATCTATAAAATCCAGATTACCGGTTTCGGAAATATATTTATAAACAGTTGGGAATAACCACAATGCATCATCTGCACGATATGCAGGATGTCCTGTTTCTTTTACATAGGATGCATCGTCCGGTGTATCCTCATGTCCCGGATTATGGGTAAACTTTACAAGCGGAAGTCCGCCGCCATTATTTACCTGTGCCGATAACATAAAACGGATTTTATCCAGTGCCATATCCGGTGCCAAATGAATAATTCCCTGAATATCCTGAACCGTGTCACGATATCCGTATCCGTTTCTGAGGCCGCAATATATAAAGGATGCTGCACGTGACCAAATAAAAGTCATAAAGCAATTGTATGCATTCCATGTATTTATCATGGTATTAAATTCTGTACTTGGTGTTTTTACTGCAAAATTAGCGAATTTTCCGTGCCAGTATGTAATCAGTTCCTGCAATTCAGCATTGCATACATCCGCCGGATTCTTGTAGAGTTCCATAATCGCTTTTGCTTCGTCATCATACTTCATACCAAGAACAAAAGCGATACTCTTACTCTCACCCGGCTGCAATGTGATTGTCGTACTGAGTGCACCACAGCCGTTTTTATTATAATTCAGCCCGTTTCCGAGGTCTCCGTTAATAACGCCCACCGGATTGCCATAACTATGATAGCGGCCGATGAATCTCTCCTTATCGCCGCAATAAGAGGACACTTCTGCTCCTGCAAGTCCAAAGAAACGTTCAATAACAATCTTGTTATCAATAGCTTCCCCTTCCTTCAAACCATCCAGATTACCATGAATCATCTGGGCAATACGGTTCTGACGGAATTCGGTTCTGGTGATAAACTGCGAATACTGTAAATTTACCTGGTCTTCTTCGTAATTATTCTGGTTGGTAAATTCTGCGTAACCCGTAAAAGATAAATCCCTTTCCTTTCCGGAACGGTTGGTTACTGTTAAATTCCATACTTCATACGATTTATCAAGCGGAACATAGTATAAAACCTCAGAAAGGATATCCGCATACTCCGCGATCATCTTTGTGTAACCCATTCCGTGCCGGCACTCAGACTTATACACTTCCAAATCTTTTCCAACCGGCTGCCACGAAGCAGACCAATAATCGCCGTTTGCATTATCACGGATATAAATATATCTTCCCGGTTGATCAAAATTATTAAACACGTAACGTAAAATTCTTCCATTTGCACCGGATTTTGCAAAACTGTATCCGCCTGCGTTATTGGAAATAATCGCACCGTATTCCGGAGAACCCAGATAATTAGCCCATGGTGCCGGTGTGTCCGGACGTGTTATGACATATTCTCTTTTTTCATCATCAAAATATCCAAACTGCATGATAATTGTCCTTTCCCTTTACTGTAACTCGATTTCTGATGCTTCCCGGATAGAAATATTATCAATAAAAATAGTATGTTTCTTACTAATCTGCTTATCCGATACTGCACCGAGGGAAATGCAAAGAACTGCATTCTCGTCGGTCTCTTCCGTCATTTGGAAAGTACAGTCAAAGGTATGATACGCAAGATTTACTTTGCAAATCTGCTCTTCCATATAAGCAGTTGTCGCTTCGCCCGGTTCACCGTCCGCCTTTACTTCCAATTTTAAATCACGGTTAAGATTGGTCTTTGCATCAAAGGATACACGGTACCACTTTCCTTTTTCCAAACGGATATTTTCCTGACGTAACTGGATTTTCCAATCATCCGTTGTTGTTTCAAACACATCAAATCCAAGCGCACCGCCCTCTGTTAATTCATCTACAAGATAGGTTGCGTTGGCGGTCTCATCAACATAAACTTCGTATCCTACCGTTTCATTGGTGAAATTACCGTTAATAATCTTGTCATGCTCATACATACGTACATTATCAATATACGTTGTACCCGATGCACCAAGTAATAATTCCAGTTCGGTCTGTGTCTGTCCCTCTGGCATTACTACCGTAAACTGATGCTTGGTATTCTCTGTTGTTACCGGTACCTCAAAACTTTGTCCTGCAATATTTAGCTGCAAAGTCTTTTCTTCCTGACCATAAACATTTAGGAACAATTTATAAGACTTACCGCCTTCCAGTGCAAGAAGGGACTGTTTTAATTTAATGTCTTCAAGGGAAGATACGGAATCCGGTACTTCTACCTTCAATTCACGTACCAAATCCTCATTTGTAACCGCTACGGTTGCGCCATCGCAATTATTTTCCACGTTCCAATAACCAAGACGCATATCGCCTCTGTCAAATGTGGAGTTATAAATATAATTGCCATCCGGTAACGAACTGCTAAGTACTCTCATATCCGCTACCTGATCCATTTTTTCCACCCGGACATTACTGATATGTATGGTTGCTGTCGAGCCCTGTTTACCCATGTTAAATTCTACACGGCCGTTAGCATCGTTATCACTCATCATATAGAATTCGTATTCATACAACTGCGGCTCTGTCGTTAAATCCAACGTCACGTCGTCAAAATAACGGATAAAGTTTAAATCCGGTGCAGAAACGGTTGTAATCATGGTTCTTTCTTCATCCGCATAAGCTTCAAAAGACAATTTGTACTTACCGCCGTTTTCCATTGGAACATTCGGCTGTACCAGCTGTACGCTATACTCTTCCGTTCCTACATTTTCCGTTGTGATATGGATGGCTCCGTCTGAAATGGATGCCGCACCCTTACCGCCGTTAAACAGTAAGAATTTCCAGTCCACATCATCTGTCAAATCTTCATCATTTGCAAAATTACTGTTATTCAAATAATTTCCGGTTTCATCCGCTTCTTTAAAAACAACTTCTTTTTCCGGTAATTTTACATTTTCATCATAAGAGTCCTTCTGGTAAACTCTTACGTAATCAACAACCATTTGTGCATTCTCGCCAAATTCCGTTGTTGCATCCGGATATCCTACCCAGCTTCCGCCTACTGCCACATTTAAAATCATATAGAAAGGCTGGTCAAATGGTGCAGGATATGTCATCTCATCAAATCCGTTACGCTTTGTATACCATTCATGCTCTGTAAAATACAATTCATTATCGACATAGAAACGCATTTCACCCGGTTCCCATTCACAGGCAAATACATGATACTCATCTGCAAAATTACCTTCTTCAAGCACATAGGTTCCCTGTTGCTGTGCATGCGGTTCACCAAAATGCAATGTTCCGTGAAGCGTATCCGTTGTCTGTCCCATTACTTCCATAATGTCGATTTCACCGCATTTTGGCCACTGTCCGTAAAAGCTTTCATCCGTTGGCATCATCCAGAATGCCGGTAAAAATCCCATACCGCTCGGTACCTTTAATCTCGCTTCAAAACGGCCGTATAAAAAATCATGCTTATTCTGTGTATTCACACGGCCGGATGTATAATAATCCTTATGGTCAACTTTCATCTTAATCGGTTGGATAATCAGATTGCCGTCTTTTACATAAATGTTATCCTCGCAGTCCACATATTCCTGCCACTCAGCATTTACCCAACCCGGATCGTGAAGTTCCACGTTCCAGTCATCACGGTTTAATTCCGTTCCGTCAAAATTATCTTCCCACACCAGTTTGTAGGCAGGGTCAATCTCGATTTCTGCTGTCTCTTCTGTTTCATTACTTACTTCTTCTGTAGCCGTTTCTTCAACATTGCTCTGCTGTGTTTCTGCAACACTTGCATCTGTCGCGGCTTCTTTGCTACCGCAAGCCGTTAACGGGCAAATTGTCAACACGCAAGTGAGCATTGCCGCAATAATT
>JAZMZZ010000232.1:0-2318 GCA_045586245.1 Lachnospiraceae bacterium
TCAAATACTATTAAGCCGGAGCATACGGATGCGGATTTGAAGAATGAACAGCCGATTATGGATAAACAGCAGGAGGAACGTAACACACAGTACAATGATTTTGTAAAAGACGTTACGCCGACCCATAGCCTTCCTATGCAAATGTTCCGGGCATTTATTGTAGGCGGAATTGTGTGTGTCATCGGACAGGCGATTATCAATGCAGGAATTGCCATGGGACTTGATGATAAATCTGCCGGAAGCTGGTGTTCGTTGATTCTGGTTTTTGTCAGTGTGCTTTTGACAGGGTTTAATTTGTTTTACCGGATTGCCAAGTTTGCCGGTGCAGGGATTCTTGTTCCGATTACCGGATTTGCCAACGGTGTGGCATCATCTGCCATTGAATATAAAAAGGAAGGTCAGGTTTTTGGTATCGGATGTAAGATTTTTACCATTGCAGGACCGGTGATTCTCTATGGGCTGGTATGCAGCTGGGCATTAGGATTGCTGTACTGGATTGGGCTTATGTTTGGGGCAAAGATTGTATAATAGTGGCTGTAAAAAGCAGGAAAGAATAGAAGGCGTTTTTGATTTGTGTTATATTCTTGTTAGGAGAATATACTTATGAAAAAATCAACAGCGCCTTTTAGTGTACTTACCCACACCTTTGAACCAATATATAATAAGGACTCCCGGATATTGATACTCGGGAGTTTTCCCTCTGTCAAATCCAGGGAGAATAATTTCTATTACGGACATCCGCAGAACCGTTTCTGGAAGGTGATAGCAGGGGTGACGGGTGGTGCGGTACCTGTATCGGTTGAAGAAAAGAAAGAACTGCTTTTGAATAATCACATTGCTATATGGGATGTGATTGCAAGCTGTTCGATTCAGGGTTCCAGCGATTCTTCTATCCGCGATGTTGTGGTAAATGATTTTACAAAAGTACTGGCGGATTCAAAGATTCAGATTATCTATGTAAATGGAAATAAGGCGTATGAACTGTATCACAAATATGCAGAGCCGGTGACCGGGATGCCGGCAGTGAAACTGCCGTCCACAAGTCCTGCCAATGCAGCTTGGAGTGTGGAACGTTTGTGTGGGGAATGGAAGCAGATATTAGATTATTTATAAATTAGTATTGACAGATGGATAAAAATGGTATATTTTGATAATCGAATGATTTGAATCTCAAAATACTTAAGGTTCAAAAGATTCGAAATTCAAACTAAAATAAACGTATATTTTTATGGAAAGAGAATGCTTAAGAAAGGCAGTGAAACATGATTGGTAAATTTGTAGGAAACGGCTCTTATATCCCGCCTACGGTCTGGGACAATGATAAACTTGCAGAAATCGTTGAGACATCCGATGAATGGATCAGGGAACGGACCGGCATTGCAAGCCGTCATATCGAGCAGGAATTAAAGTGTTCGCAGATGGCAATAGAGGCGGCAAAAAGGGCACTTGAAGACAGTGAAGCGAATGGAATTACGGCAGATGACATCGATGCCATTTTTGTGAGTACCACTTCGACGGATACGTTATTTCCGGTGGTTTCCTGCATGATTCAGAAAGAACTGGGATGTAAGAATGCATTTTGTTATGATTTGAATGCGGCGTGTTCCGGGTTTGTATTTGCGTATAACATGGCCGTTAGTTATATGAACACGGGTGTCATTAAGACGGCACTGATTGTCGGTGCGGAGAAACTTTCTGATATTATGGATTGGACGGACAGAGGCAGTTGCATTCTTTTTGGAGATGGTGCCGGTGCTGCAGTGATTACGGCAATAGAAGGTGAGCCGGGAATGGTGATGCACTCGGACGGTTCCTTTGGCGATGCATTAACTTGTAATGTCGGATGCCGGATGACGATGGATGGACAGAAAGTATTCCGCTTTGCGGTAAAAGCGGTTCCGGATGCAGTGGAAGAGTTAATGCAAAAACGCGGGCTTACGGATGAGGATGTGGATTTTTATATTTTGCATCAGGCCAATATCCGAATTATCGAATCGGCAATAAAGAGGCTTAAGATTTCCATGGATAAGGTACCGGTTAATATTGCCCATATGGGGAATACCTCCAGCGCAAGTATTCCGATTCTTTTAAACGAATGCAAAAAAAATGGTACAATAAAAGCAGGAGACCGGATTATTATGGCAGGATTCGGGGCCGGTTTATCATACGGCGCGGCATATGCTGTTTGTTAAGTGCCGTAAAAAAATGGTAATTCCCGGGAAACCGGATTGCATATATCAATAAAAATAAGAAAAGAGGATGATTATTATGTTAGAAAAAATTCAGGAATTAGTAGCAGAAGGATTAAATATCGATGC
>JAZMZZ010000233.1:0-5319 GCA_045586245.1 Lachnospiraceae bacterium
AGTTCGGTACCGCCAAGCATGTTGCTCCACTGGTCATCACCGCCAAACTGCATATTACATCCGTAATCCTGGAATAATTTGTAGAAGTCATAGCTCTGCATAATCATGTAGTTGAACTCAAGGAAACTTAATCCCTTTTCCATTCTCTGCTTATAACATTCTGCAGTTAACATTCTGTTTACACTAAAATGAGCCCCTACTTCACGAAGTACATCGACATAATTTAAATCCATTAACCAATCAGCATTGTTAACCATAATGGCTTTTCCTTCTGAAAAGTCAATAAAACGGCTCATCTGTTTTTTGAAACAATCGCAGTTATGCTGGATAGTTTCCGGAGTCATCATGGAACGCATATCCGTTCTTCCTGAAGGGTCTCCAATCATAGCGGTCCCGCCACCGATTAATACAATCGGTTTGTTGCCGGCTTCCTGTAATCTTTTCATCAGGCAAAGTGCCATAAAATGACCTACATGAAGGCTGTCTGCAGTCGGGTCAAAACCAATATAAAATGTTGCCTTACCTTCGTTGATCATATTTCGGATTTCTTCTTCGTTTGTTACCTGTGCAAGCAGTCCTCTTGCCTGCAGTTCTTCATAAATCTTCATAACGCATTCTCTCCTTCTAAATCTTTAGCCTAAAACAAAAATAAACCCCGCCCTGTTGAAAGGACGAGGTTAAAACCCGTGTTACCACCATTCTTCATAATACCCTTACGGATATTATCTTATCAGGCACTTTCATGCCCTGACATACTAACGGTTGCCGAATCCGTCGCAGCCTACTGTTATTTCGGTGCGCAGCTCAAAGAGGTATTCATAATAAGGGTATCCTGCGCCTCTCAGCAAACGGCAACTCTCTGTAGGTACTGACTTATTACTACTTATTCTTGTCATAGCCTTTACATATTTTAATGTATTGTAGTAAAAATATTTTTTCTTGTCAATAAAAAAAAATAAATATTATGATTCGACACCATTATTTATTTACCATAAGTTTCGTCATGGCTTCATTTAATCCGCCGACTGTCAGATGATACATCGGAATTAATCCTTTGATAGCTGTCTCTGCTTCTCTCCAGGGAGCATGTCCCGGTGCCATCTTCGGATTCATCCAGACAACCTTCTTATAATGGCGTTTTACCAGTTTAAGCCATTCCCATCCCGGAAGACCACCATTCGGTCCGCGGTAATTGCCGGTATCGGAATACAACTCTTCCGGCGCCATTGCAGCATCCCCGACAATAATCACTTTGTAATCACTATCCAGATTTCGGAACATCCACTCGGTATCAATCCAGTCTCCGTTCTCACATTCCGGTGTATTGTACAACTTAGAATAAATACAATTGTGGAAATAATAGGCTTTCACATCCTTATAATGATTGGATTTATAAACCGCCTGGAATAATTCATTAATCAACTTTGTGTACGGAATCATCGTTCCGCCCGAATCCATCAAGAGCAGAAGTTTAATCGCATTCTTACGCGGTTTTTCCATAACAATCTGAAGCATACCGCCATTATTACAAGTCTTATCAATTGTACCGTCAATATCCAGTTCCGTCTTCGGAATATCCAGTTTAGTTGAAAACTGACGGAGTTTCCTAAGTGCCTGCATAAACTGTCTGTTATCCATGACTCTGTCATCACGGAAATCACGGTATTTCTTGGAACCGATAACTGCAAACGCCGACTGGTAACCGGTATTTCCTCCGACACGCACACCGCCGATATTACCACCGGTATTACCAAAGGATGTCTTACCCATCGTACCAATCCAATGCGAACCGCCATTGTGCTCACTGTCCTGATCTTTCAGACGCTGCTTAAATTTCTCTTCCACATCGTCCTTATCGACCTTAATCTCTTCGACCTTATTCAGCCACTGCTTCTCAGTCTCCTGCAGCCACTCATTCATCTCCGGCTTGTCGAGCCATTTGAGCATATTGGCACCGACCTCAGGGTCCATGGTGGAACCTTTGAAATTGGCTTCAAATACCATATCAAATTTATCGAAATCCGTTTCACTCTTTACCATAATCATTCTGGCAAGATAGTAAAACTCTGTTAATGATGCGTTACACATGCCCTTATCCAAGGCTTCCTGCAAAGTAATAAACTCACTCATTGTTACCTTAAGGCCTGCCGCACGCAAATCATAAAAGAATTTGGTAAACATAGTTAACCTCTAATAATTCTGTGCCATTTTCTCTTTTACGGTGCTTAAATCCTCATCTTTTTTTACAACAACACCGATAAAAGGAAGTTCTTTCTTAATTTTCTCTACCGGAATACCGCTAATCATAAGTACATTAATCCAGTCAATCAGTTCTGAGGTACTCGGTTTCTTACGCACATCCCTCATCGCGCGGATATCGTAGAATACGTCGAATGCATTTTTCAAAATATTATCTTCCACATTCGGGAAATGTGTACGCACAATTTCTTCCATAAGCGGCGCTTCCGGGAAATCGATATAATGGAAAATACAACGTCTTAAGAAAGCATCCGGCAATTCTTTTTCCGCATTGGATGTAATAATCACTATCGGACGCTGTTTTGCCTTAACGGTTCTCTTAGTCTCGTGAATATAGAATTCCATCTGGTCCAACTCCCAAAGCAGGTCATTTGGAAATTCCAAATCCGCTTTGTCAATTTCATCTATCAAAAGTATAACCTGTTCATCGCTTTCAAAGGCCTCGCCAAGCTTACCAAGCTTAATGTATTTTGCAATATCATCCACACCTTCTTCCCCAAATTGTCCGTCGTAGAGTCTCTGGATAGTATCGTACATATAAAGACCTTCCTGTGCCTTGGTCGTAGACTTAATATTCCAGATAAGAAGTTTCTTACCAAGGGATTTGGCAACTGCTTCTGCAAGCATCGTCTTACCCGTTCCCGGTTCCCCCTTTATTAATAATGGCTTCTGTAATGTAATCGCCACATTAACCGCCGTTAAAAGTTCCTGACTCGCAACATATTCGTTTGTGCCCTGAAAATCATTGTATAACTGATTCATGAAAGTTCCTCGCTTTCTTACTTGTAAACTCACTCATTTCATGTTACGATATTCCACATCTAAAAGCAAGAAAAAAGGGGATAAAACCATGACAAAAGAACTGAAAAAGAATGATTTTTCCGTTTCTTTGGAAATCTTTCCACCCAAAAAAGAAGAAGAATTTGCGGGTGCATTCGAATTACTCGATAAATTAGCATTACTGAATCCTGATTTTATCAGCGTAACCTACGGAGCCGGCGGTTCCCGTTCCAAAAAAACCGTGGAAATGACATCCTACATAAAAAATACATTACACATTCCGGCACTTGCACATCTTACCTGTGTCGGCAACACAAAAAAGGATATTGATACTGTTGTTGCAGACTTAAAGGCAGCAGGCATTAACAAAATCCTCGCCTTACGCGGTGACAGACCGGCATATATGACGGATGAACAATACAATGCAAGGGAATTTGAACATGCATCTGATATGATTTCGTATTTAAAAGAAACTACCGATTTTGAAATTTCCGCAGCCTGCTATCCGGAGAAGCACTTTGAAGCCGCATCTTTTACGGATGATATCAAATTCCTTAAACAGAAAGTGGATTTGGGAGTAGAACAATTAATCAGCCAGTTATTCTTTGACAACGATATGTTTTACAGTTTTGAGGAAATGACACAGATTGCAGGCATTACGGTTCCGATTTGTGCAGGAATCATGCCAATTACTACTTCTAAGCAATTAGGTACCACCGTTTCACTCTCCGGTTCTTCCGTACCAAAGAAATTGGCAGACCTTATTGCCACTTACGATGACAATCCGGAAGACATGCGCAAAGCAGGCATCGAATACGCCGTAAACCAGATTCTTGACTTAAAAGCACATGGAGTAAAGGACATCCATTTATACTCTATGAATAAAGCGAAAACAACCAAAGAAATTTTTGAAGCAATACGTTAAAACAAAGCGAAAGCATTGACTTGCTTTTGGCTAATATAAAAAAGAATACCCTCACAAGGACGATTTGCCACTGCTCAAAGTCCTGTGGGGGTATTTTTTTTAAAACTACCAGGCTAAGTCAGCACTTTCGCTCTTCTTATCCCTGGTCATTAAGTCTTTCATTGTTTCGGATGCCGGTTTGTTTTCAAATAATACCTGATTTACCTGTTCGATAATCGGAAGTTGTACGCCATATTTTCTGGAAAGTCCGAGTGCTGCTTTGGCAGAATGAACACCTTCTACAACCATCTTTACTTCCGCCATGGCTTCATCCATGGTCTTACCCTGTCCGATTAAAATACCTGCACGGCGATTACGGGAATGCATACTTGCACAGGTAACAATTAAATCACCAATGCCTGATAAACCGCAGAAGGTCTCGAATTTACCGCCCATTGCCATACCAAGTCGTGCAATTTCTGTAATACCACGGGTAATCAGGGCCGCTTTGGTATTATCACCATAACCAAGTCCGTCGGCAATACCTGCAGCAAGCGCCACGACATTTTTAAGAGCCGCACCCAGTTCAATACCAAGTACATCCGGGCTGATATAAACACGGAATACATCGCTCATAAAAATGTTCTGGATATATTCAGCTGTTTGTTTATTTTTCGCACCAACAACAATCGTAGTCGGAATCCCGCGTCCAACTTCTTCGGCATGGGAAGGACCGGATAATACGGTAACTTCCGCCTGTGGTACTTCTTCTTCAATAATTTGTGATAATGTCATCAAAGTAGATTCTTCGATTCCTTTTGCCACATTGACAATAATCTGCCCTTTACTTACAAATTCCTTCATATCGGCAGCTGTTTTTCTGACAAACGGGGACGGCACTGCCATAACCAGCAAATCCATTCCCACAACTGCTTCCTTTAAATCCGTTGTAAAAGTCACTTTATCCGACAAAATAACTCCCGGAAGTTTATCCTTATGCTCATGATGTTCCTGCAACATCTGAATTTCTTCGTCAATGATGGACCATACTTTCACTTCATGTCCATTATTACTAAGCAATGCCGACAATGCAATTCCCCAGCTTCCGGCGCCTATTACACCAATATTTGCCATATTATTACCAAACCTTTCCTAAATCACAAACAATTTTAAATCTAAATTAATCCAATTTATTCTTCTTGGAAATATATGTTTTACGTTCTGTTCCTTCCAGTAATTTCTTAATATTACTGCGATGACGCCAGAATGCCATAGCCATCAGAAACAATGCTACAATATACATTTCATTCAATGCCGGCTGTGTCATTCCGGGAAATAAACCGTTTTGACCAAATATATACAGATGAATGATTAAC
>JAZMZZ010000234.1:0-4447 GCA_045586245.1 Lachnospiraceae bacterium
AATCTGTAAAACAGACGTCCCCATGGTGTATTTATATAATCTAAGTACCCAGTAACATTCATGCTATTGTTCTCCATATCAAATTTAGTTTTTATTCTTACAAATAAACATTCCAGTTGCTTTATGTATAAAAATTGCGCCCTCTTTTTCCAATCTTGCATTTATCATTTCACGGAGTTCCTTGCCTCTTTGCGAAAGAATAAAATGCGCATTACCCGGATAAGAGTCGATGTAGTCATAGATGACATTTGCGTCATCGACAATCAGGTCGTTTTCGTGATCATGCCGTTCAATTACAGAAAAATGCTTCTCAAGTTGTTGTGTGGCATTTTCTAAACGGAATGCAACCGTAAAATGTGCGGAAGGCATTTCAATTCTGGCATCAAAATCGGTCACCAACTTATGGAGCTCTCTCATGTGTGCATCACCAACCGTAGAACAGAAAAGAGTTCCATTCGGTTTTAAAGCTTTTGCGATATTCTGCAAACAGGCATCACGGTTTTTGACATGATAGAGCATGTGATTGGCAATTATGGCATCGTATTTATTTGCGTTCAAAGATAATTCATTGGCATCCATAACGGAATAGGTAACCGAAATATTTCGCTCATTCAATAATGCTTCGTATGGCTTCAGATTTTCTCTTGTTTCGTCAAGCATTCCCTGTGAACTGTCAGTCAAAATCAGATGAAGTCCCTGCGGTAATTTGTGTATGTTTTTTTGCCATAATAATCCGGTTCCGCAGCCAAGTTCCAGAACGGTCATGCCGGATTGCAAATCCAGTTTTTCATAGACCCATTCCATCCATTCCTGAGCGGCAGTACTGTAATCATGTATTCGGATTCGTTTCTCCAGATTGGAGGAATTATGATATTGTTCTTTGATTTTTTCCTCATCGGTAAGCAGATTCAATAACCGGACAAGATAACTCCATTTATCCTCTTCGGGACTTTTTTCCATGATTTCAATCGTGGTAATCATCTGTTCCAACTCATTTTTCTTTTCCAACAAAAGTTGTTTCTGTTCAGCAAGTTGTATGTTCGAATCTTTCTTTGAAGAAACGTCGTCATGTATCATGGATTCAATCTGTTGTAGTGAAAAACCGAGATATTTGAGCATTAGGATTTTCTGTAAAACAACCAGGGATTCCTGATTATAATAGCGGTATCCCGCCTCGGAATAGGACACCGGCTTTAATAAACCTTTTACATCGTAAAAACGGATGGTTCTAAGGGAAACACCGGCGATTTTTGCAATCTCGCCTGCGGTGTATAAGATTTCGTCCTTCATAATGATAAGCACCTCTCTTTTTGACAGCCTTTAGGGGTTGATATATCAAATTTTGTTGTTTTTAACCGGTTGATATCTTAACCATAAGGGATTACGTTAGGTAACGGTCAAGAGATTTGTGCTAAAATTTTTGTAATATTTTCTTCCTGCGGAATAATAATGTCGATATCCACTTCGGGATGGTCTTTCACATAGGCAGTAAGCATGCCAATAAGGTTGTCTTTTGATTTCATATAGTCATCTATGATAATGTCGTCATTAATTCCCATGCGCCTTAAAAGCAATGCGGATACTACGCCTGTTCTGTCCTTGCCGGCCGCACAAAAATACATGACACCGCTGTCGGCATTTAAGATGGTATTAATAATTTTATCCATCTGTGTATCTAACATCTGTGAGTAGACCTGATGTAAGTGTTCGCGTGATTTTGGAGTACCACCGCCACCCGTAACCGGAAAATGGTAATATGTAAATTCGTCCATTGCCTGAAGCGGACAAGGTTTGTTAATGACTTCTTCTTCAGAACGTAAGTCCACGAGGGTAGTGATATTATTGTCAATTAACCATTGGATTTCAGACTCTGTTATAGTAAGCGGAACATCGGTGCGGATATATTTATGCTGTGTATTGCCGGTTGGCAGGATACGTGTATTTAGTGTTGATTGGAATAGTGAGCTCATATTTCCCCTCCTTGCTTTTTCTTATCTTATCATACCCTTTAAAATCCTAAAAGTAATAAGTAAAACCAAGTTGCATGCCCCTTCAACATGCATTACATTGGTAGTAGAGAAAAAAGAAAGGGGTATTTCAAATGAGAAAATTCGAGGTAAAGCAGATAAATGACCATATCTGGCTTTTGAATGATAACAATGAGGCGACAGGATATGTGGTGGCCGGAGAGAAGATGGCGATGGTGATTGATACTATGTTTGGCTACATAAATGTAAAAGAAGAAGCACAGAAACTGACAGACCTGCCACTTATTTGCGTAAATACACATGGACACGTGGATCATATCGGTGGCAACTGGTGTTTTGATGAAGTGTATATAAATCCAAAGGATGTTGGACTTGCAAAGGAACATCTTGAAAGACCGGAATTGAAAGTGTTATGGGAAGAAAATAAATATATGTTCCCGGAAGTGATACCTGTTGAAGCCGGACAGGTATTTGATCTTGGCGGAATAACCTTGCAGGTATATGAGACGCCGGGACATACATCGGGAGAAATTATGCTTTTTGATAAAAAAGACCGTATTCTGTTTACGGGAGACGGAACTTTGTCGCCGCTTTGGTTACAGTTGCCGGAATCATTACCGATTAAAACTCAGATTGCAAGTATGCAGAAAGTGCAGAGTATAAGAGGTGATTTTGATTATATTCTGACAGGTCACAGTAAGGGGTTGGAAGATGCAGGATTATTTGATGAACTTTTACAGGCGGCCATTGAATTGGATGGAGGAGATACTGCAAACGACGGGGATTATGAATGGTTTCGAGGTGTTTGCAGAGTGCATACATACGGAAACGGCAAGGAGATTGCCTACGATGCACACACTCTGGAATAATTTATTTCCGATTGCCTAACTGCCAGAAAGCAACGGCACTGGCGGCAGCTACATTCAGAGAGTCTACGCCATGGGACATTGGGATACAGACAGTATAGTCACATCCTTCAATGGTAGAATTGGAAAGTCCGTCACCTTCGGTTCCGAGGATAATGGCAAGTTTGTCTTCGGCCATGAGATTTTTGTCATCAATATTGACGGAATCGTCACATAGAGCCATGGCAGCAGTTTTATAACCAAGTTCTTTTAAGCGGGAGATATCCGATTTTGGATATTTTCCGCTTTCTTTGTATTCCACTTCTCCATCCAAATAGGTCCACGGAATCTGGAAAACCGTTCCCATACTGACACGGATAGCACGGCGGTAGAGCGGATTGCTGCATGCAGAAGTAAGAACTACCGCATCCATATTGAGAGCTGCGGCAGAACGGAAAATAGCGCCGACATTGGTTGGATTCATTACATTTTCCAAAACGGCAATGCGGCGTGCGTTTGCACATACTTCTTCCAGCGTAGGCAGAGGTTTGCGTTTCATGGCACACAGTACACCCCTTGTCAGCTGAAATCCTGTCAGTTGTGTCAATACATCAAGATCGGCAGTAAAGATAGGAATGTCACCACATCTTTCTATAATTTCTTTTGCTTCACCTGTGATATGCTTTGGCTCTAATAAAAGGGAGACCGGTTCGTATCCGGCATCCAGGGCACGTTCGATTACTTTAGGACTTTCCGCTATAAAAAGTCCTAAATCAGGCTCGTTTCGATGAAGCAATTGATTCTCATTAAGTCTCGCGTATATGTCTAATTCAGGTGCAGAAAAATCGGTTATTTGTATATTGTTTGGCATAGGGTTCTCCTAAATGGCGACATATTTTTTTCAAAAACCTTCTTAAAATATTATAGAAGTCTGTGTCGAGAGTGTCAAATATGTCGCGGGTAAATAAATAGTAAAATATGGATAGGTGTTAGGCAGAAATGATGGTAACAAAACGGTCAAATAATGAGGAGTGCAAAGGATGGACGAAGAGAGTATAATGAAGTTGAAGATATAGATATAATTGTGTGAGTGAGGATGGACTATGTTTCGACAATTACAAAGAAAAAACAAACAGATTCCGATGGAAGAATGTATAGATATTTTGAAAAAAGAACTCCGTGGCGTATTATCCGTACTTGGCGAGGATGATTATCCGTATGGGATGCCGATGAACCATTGGTACAATGAAGAGGACGGAAAGATATATTTTCACTGTGGGAAGTCGGGACATCGGTTGGACGCTCTTTGTAAATACAATAAGGTATCATTCTGTGTTTATGATAGCGGGCATCATGAAGACGGTGACTGGGCGTTGCATATAAACAGCGTAATTGTCTTTGGCACAGTCGAAGTTATTGATGATTTGGATACAATCGCAGATATTACAAGAAAACTTAGTTATAAATTTACGCAGGATGAGGAGTATATCCGTACAGAGATTGAGAAATATGCGTCGGCAACTCTTTTATTACAATTAACACCGGAGCATATTTGCGGGAAACAGGTAACGGAGTCATAAGAAGGGAATTTAATGCAATGAAAGTCATGGTCAG
>JAZMZZ010000235.1:0-12619 GCA_045586245.1 Lachnospiraceae bacterium
GGACTCGTATATCAGGGAATAGAAATTTGTGAAAAAGAAGATATCGATTTTATTCTTGCAGTAGGTGGCGGAAGTACAATCGACTCAGCAAAAGCCATTGCAGCAGGTGCATGCTATGACGGTGATTTCTGGGATTATTACATGGGCAAGCCGGTTGAGGTGGCATTGCCAATCGGTACGGTATTAACAATTGCGGCAGCAGGCAGTGAAGGAAGCCCGGATTCCGTTATTACCAAAGAAGAAGGAATGTTAAAGCGTGGTGCATCCGGTGAAGGCCTCCGTCCTAAATTCTCTATTTTGAATCCGGAATTGACACAGACATTACCGGCATTCCAGACGGCAGCAGGTGTGACAGACATCATGGCGCATTTATTTGAGCGTTATTTTACAACAACCAAGGAAGTAGAAGTGACAGACCGTGTGATTGAAGCATTGTTGCTTACCATGATTCACGAAGCTCCGCGCGTAATTGAAAATCCGGATAATTACGAAGCAAGAGCCAATATTATGTGGGCAGGAATGATGGCGCATAATAACTGCTGTGGTGTTGGCCGTGCACAGGACTGGGCAAGCCATGCGATTGAACATGAGTTGTCAGCCGTATATGATTGTGCACACGGTGCAGGACTTGCAGTGGTATTCCCGGCTTGGATGGAATATAACATGCACCATGATGTAATGCGTTTTGCAAAACTTGCAGTACGTGTATGGGGATGCCAGATGGATTATGACAATCCGGAAGTAACTGCAAAAGCAGGTATTGCAGCACTCCGTAACTTCTTAAAGGCAATCGGAATGCCTTCTAATTTTGCAGAACTCGGCGCAAGTGAAAATGATATTGCACATATGGCTCATACAGCTTGTTACGGCAATGGCGGAAACGGAACCATCGGCGGATTTGCGGCATTAACAGAAGAAGATGTGGCAAATATATATCGTCTTATGTTGTAATATTACGTCTGAAAAAAGAAATATATGTTATACTATAACGAGACATAAATACCGGTCCGGGAGATGAGTTATGAATAAGGAACGTATCAGACGATTAAGACGTTTGTATGAGATAATTGAAGTTGGATATGATTTGGATTGGATAAGCAGGGCGTATGATTACATGTATGTATCAACGGTAGTCTTGAATCTGCTGGCCAGTATTTTGTATACCTATGATTCGATTCGGGAGTCATGTGGTACGGTATTATTTCTGATAGAAATTATTACGGCGGTCTTTTTTGCTATCGATTATATACTTAGAGTAATGACTTCCCGGATTCGTTATCCGGAATTGACAGAGTGGCATGCAATAAGAAAATATGTGTTTTCCTTTACGGGAGTGGTGGATTTATTGTCATTCCTTCCGTATTTTCTGCCGGTATTTTTCCCGGCAGGAACGGTCGCATTCCGCATGATAAGAATTGTACGTATATTCCGCTTATTTAAAATTAATGCGTATTATGATTCATTGCATGTAATTGCCCAGGTTATTAACAGCAGACGACAACAGCTGATGTCATCGGTGTTTATTATTATAATTTTGATGCTTGCATCAAGTCTATGTATGTACAGTTTGGAGCACGAAGCGCAGCCGGAGGTGTTTAGCAATGCTTTTTCCGGTATCTGGTGGGCGGCATCAACCCTGCTTACGGTTGGGTATGGTGATATCTATCCGATTACAACATTAGGTAAACTGTTTGGAATATTCATTTCATTTCTGGGCGTGGGAATGGTTGCCATTCCGACGGGTATTATTTCTGCCGGATTTGTTAACCAATATTCCACAATCCAGAAAAGAAGCGAATTTGGATATGAATCCGTAGTGCGTTTTATAAAGATGCAATTGGATGAGGATGATAGGTGGATTGGAAAGAGAATTGCGGATTTGGACTTATCCCCCAAGCTTATTGTTGTAGCAATTAAGCGCAGGGAGAAGCTGTTGGTTCCAAGAGGAGATATGGTTCTTCAAATAGGGGATACGCTTATTTTGGGAGCAGAGCCATATGAAGACCATGAAAATATTAAGATAAAAGAGATAGTATTGCAGAAGAAAAATCCATGGACAAATCAAAGAATAGGCGATTTGGATATTTCACGCCATTCGGTAATTGTTTTGATCCAACGTAAGGATAGAACTTTAATCCCAAACGGGGATATGGTATTGCGGGAAGGCGATAATGTATTTTTATATACACAGTTGCATTTAGATACAGTCAGCGAAATTGATTTATAAAAATTGGCTATATCATGTTGGGAGATAGATTATGAAGACGAAAGAATCACCGGATTGGATAGGAAGATGTCTGGCCATAGCATCCAAGTTTTTTGGGGCGGTACTGATATTATGTACGATTTTTCTGATTGTGGGAGAAGCAGTTCTTCCGGATGAGAGAGATGCAAAAGAAACGGATATCCAATATTGGGAAGCGGACTGGTACCGGATTATGGAAGATGGACAGAAGGAGCCTGTTAAACTGCCATGCAATCTGGATGTCCCATGGGGAGAAGTTGTGACAATAGGAACAATTCTCCCGGATAATGTCAAGAACGGAGAAAGTATATGCTTCAGACCGGTTTGGCAGGATATTTGGGTTTATGTGGATGGAGAACTCCGGGCGGAACATAATCTTTCCGATTCCAGACCGTACGGCAAAAACAGTGCATTCAAATATGTTTTTTTGGAACTTACGGAAGAAGACGCCGGAAAAGAATTGATTTTTAAGAGTGTCAGTGATTCCAAATATTCGGGAAGAATCAGACAGATGTATTATGGAGAACGTTCCGCTATCTGGATTAAGATTATGTCTGATGCAGGCGTGAAATCAGCAGCAGCTTTATGTCTGGGACTTATGGGTGCGTTCTGTATTGTTGTCTGTGAAATTCTCCGTGGTGTATTCAAAAGACCTTTGGAACTGCGTTTTTTAGCATGGGCATTGTTTTTATGTGCATGGTGGATGCTTTCGGAGATGGAATTCAGGCAGCTGATTATTAAAAACATTTCCGTATGGACGAGTACTACATACTGGAGTCTGATGTTAATTGTGTTCCCGTTGCTTTTATATGTGAATGCAATCCAGAAGAATTATTATAAAAAACTATATGTCATACCGATTATTTATATGATGGCTGTGACATTAATCGGAACGGTACTGCAGATATGCAATGTTGTTGAATTTGTAACACAGTTACCATTTATTCATGCAGGACTGGCATTTTCGATTATCAGTATCATTGTCACCCTGACAATGGATACTTTTAGCGGCCGTATCAGGGACTATTTGCTGGTAGGAATCGGTATTTACGGTTTGCTTGTATCGGCAATTTTTGAGATGCTTTTCTACTATCTGCAGGTGGATTTGTCACTTGGTACGATGTTGGCTGTGGGTCTGATGTTTTTGATGGTTATGGCGATTATCAAGTCAGGAAGAGACTTGCTCGGTACCGAGAAGCATAAGCAGGAAGCAATTGTTGCAAGGGAGGCACAGTCCAAATTCCTTGCAAATATGTCCCATGAAATCCGTACACCAATCAATGCGGTTATCGGTATGAACGAGATGATTCTGCGTGAAAATGAAGACCCGACGGTCGAAGAGTATGCGCAGAATATTAAACGCGCCAGCAATATGCTTTTGGAACTGGTTAATGAAATTTTGGATTTCTCAAAAATTGAATCCGGCCAGTTGCAAATTGTAGAAGATAAATATTATCTGGCGGATATTATTCATGATGAGAAATTACTTCTGGATACGCGTGTCGGCGAGAAGCCGATTGATATCCAGATTGAGGTGGATAAGAAGATTCCGGCTGTATTATTCGGTGATGAAATCCGAATGAAACAGATATTAACCAATCTTTTGTCCAATGCCGCAAAATATACGGAAAAAGGAACCATTACCCTTAAGGTATTTTTCCAGTGGATTAACAGCGAAAAAATTTCCCTTTGTTTCCAGATTAAGGATACGGGAAAGGGAATTAAGGAAGAAGACTTGCCGGAGTTGTTTGAAGAGTTCAGACGTCTGGAATTAAACCGGAACAGAAATGTAGAAGGAACCGGTTTGGGATTGAATATTGTAAAACAACTGGTATATCTGATGCAGGGAAATATTAACGTAGAAAGTGAATACGGAAAAGGTACCACATTTACCGTATTTATTCCGCAAAAGGTGCTGGATAGCAGCCCGATTGGCGATTATGAGCAGTCTGTCCGAAGAAGCAGACCAAGATCCGGAGATGTTAAAACGCATTTTATTGCACCGCAGGCAAATGTGCTTGTTGTGGATGATAATGCAATGAATCTGACGTTAATGAAAGCCTTGCTTAAGCGTACGCAGATGGGTGTGGATACGGTTTCAAGTGGCATAGAATGTCTGGAATATACGCGAAAAAAAGTATATCATTTGATTTTGATGGATCATATGATGCCGGGAATGGACGGCGTAGAGGCATTACACAAGTTGCGTGCAGAGTCGGATAACCCCAATAAGGATACCATTGTAATTGCCCTGACGGCCAATGCGGTAGCCGGTTCACGTGAAATGTATCTGGAGTATGGTTTTGATAATTATTTTGCAAAACCGATTCAGGCAGATAAATTGGATGAATTATTGGTAGATTACCTGCCGCCGGAAGTAATTCATATTGAGTATGCGGATAGCGATAAATCAATAGCCGAAAAGGAAAATGAAGTACCGACAGAACAGGAAGCATCGGATGAATTGTTGGCAATAGACCGCGAGTTGGGATGTTCTTATTGCATGGACTCTGAGGAGTTGTATCGGGAAGTGCTGGAAGAGTTCTGCAGTCAGATGGAGATATATTATCCTCAGTTCGAAGAGCATTTTTGCAATGAGAACTGGTCCGGTTATGCGGTATTGGCGCATGCGGTTAAGAGTAATTCACGCACGATAGGGGCAACGGCATTTGCGGATGTTTCCTTTAAACATGAATGTGCCGGAAAAACCGGAGATATTGACTTCATCCGTGAGAATTATGAAGAGTATATGTTACGGTTAAAAGAGTTGGTATCAAAAGTAAAAAATATGATGTAAAAAGGGGAATGTAATGGTTACAAAAGGTTTGGAAGTATTGGTGGTGGATGACAACGGAATGAACAGGAAGCTATTTGGTATGCTGCTCAAAAAGATAGGGAACATTGTGGATGAAGCCGATAGCGGAAAAGAATGCCTTGAGTTGGTTTGCAGGAAAAAATTTGATTTGATTTTTATGGATCATATGATGCCGGATATGGATGGAATCGAGACGCTCCATCGGATGAACGGGTTATCGGATTCCCTTAATATGGGCACTCCTGTTGTTGCACTTACGGCAAATGATATGGATAATGCGAAGGAGTTTTATCTGGATGCCGGTTTTCATGCGTATCTGGAAAAACCGGTTCTTCCGCAAAAACTGGAAGAGTTAATACAAATATTATAAAAAAAGAGGGAATAAGCCTGGCTTGTTCCCTCTTTTTTTTGAAAAATTAAAAGAAGTATCCAAAGAAGATAAAAATTTTCTGAAAAAGGGAAGAAAAATAAAAAATTATGTAGAATTTTTAGTACAATTATACTATAATTCTTATAACTGGGTTCGGAGGGAAAAGTTTTGGAACAGAATAGTTTATTTCGGTTTTCAATAGATAATGCAATTGATATTGTGTTCATATTTGATGATAGCGGAAAGATTCTGTATGCGAACCGTTCGGCTAATGATGCATTAGAATATTTTGAGGATTTACATACGATTGGTATTGCAGATATTTTTCCCGGTGAATTTTCTTGGAACGACGGGAAAATGGAATATAGTTGCCGGGTTGACGGCACCTATCAGAATATGATGGCGTACCGTAAGAACCGGACTTGTTTTCCGGTAAAGGTTAAGTTTTTGGTACATGAAGAAGCGGATAACTGTTTTACGATACCGGGACAGCGATTTGATGATTTGCCGCTGTATGGCGGACAAAGGGCCTATATCTGCATGGCACACGATATTTCCAAGGAAGATTTTCTGGAAAAAAAGATTAACAGTGCGGATAAAGAAGTTGAGGCGGCATTAAAGGTAAAATCAGAATTCATAGCCAATGTAACGCATGAGTTACGTACACCGGTGAACGGCATTTTAGGCAATACAATGGAGCTGCTTGAGATAGAAGAGGAGAAATCCAAAATCAAGTTATTGCACATGGTAGAGCGCGGATGCCGGGATATGAATGCCATTATCAATAATGTTTTAGACTTTTCAAAGTTGGAAGCCGGAAAATTTACGCTTGAAAAACGGGAGTTTGAATTCCGCAAGATGATAGAATATGTGGAAGCGAACCACAGACCCCGTATTACGGAGAAGGGACTGGATTTTTCTATTTCGGTGGCTTCCGATATTCCGGATAAAATCATCGGAGACGAATTGCGGATTGTCCAGATACTTAATAATCTGATTTCCAATGCCTATAAGTTTACATCGGTAGGCGGTATACATGTAGAAATCGTAAATACAGCCGTGAATGCAAACCGTATGGAATTGTTTTTTATGGTTATGGATTCCGGAATCGGGATTGCAAAAGCGGATTTGGATAAATTATTTTTGAGTTTTTCACAGGTGGATGCGTCCATTTCCAGAAGGTATGGGGGAACCGGACTTGGACTTAACATCTCAAAACAATTGGTAGAGCTTATGGAAGGTAATATCAATGTAGAAAGTACAGTGGGGAAAGGAAGTACTTTCTCATTCCAAATTTGGGTAGATATTCCCGAGGCTCAGATGGAAGAACTTGGCAAGAAGAAGGAAGAAGAAAAACAGGCGGGAATTTTTGTGACGGATTATACCGTACAAACCGCAAACAACAGTCTGCTAAAGGGATTTTCATCAGTAACCGACCAGCCGGCAGAGGAAGGCATATGGCAATTTGATTCGCCTGAGAATAAGGTTGAGCTGGAAAAGAAAATGTCGAAACTGATTCTCTGTATAGAGATGGAGAATTGGGAAAAGGCAGAGATGTTTGCAGATGCTGTGAAGCAGCTTGTAGAAGGGGCACCTAGAGAAGTAAAGAATGCAGCGTTGCGATTAAAGATGGCAGTTCAGAAGGGTGATTATGACAAATCGCAAGCGGCATATGAGTTACTACAGAATAGCCTGTAGACTCATGGAGGTCCTACCATGACAGAAGAAAAAAGTAAAGTTCGTCCGCGCGTCTTAATTGTGGATGACGTGGAAACAAACCGGTATATTTTGCGGGATATTATTTCAGAGATGGGTTACCAGCCTATTTTAACCGAAAATGGGTTACAGGCATTGAAGATGATCCAGCATGCGAAGCCGCAGTTGGTTATTCTTGATATAGCGATGCCACAAATGGATGGCTATGAGGTATGTGAGAGAATCAAGTC
Source organism: Lachnospiraceae bacterium (assembly GCA_045586245.1). Taxonomy (GTDB): domain Bacteria; phylum Bacillota; class Clostridia; order Lachnospirales; family Lachnospiraceae; genus RGIG8767. The sequence continues at coordinate 7,377 of JAZMZZ010000235.1, forward strand.
CAATCCATTGACAAGGGATATTCCGATTATTTTCATTTCCGCATACGATCATCCGGAGGATATTGTTGAGGGATTTGAACACGGATGTGATGAATATATTACCAAGCCTTTTATTCCGGAAGTTGTAAAAGTGCGTGTGAATATGCAGATGAAGCTTCATGAAGCAGCAAGGCGCATGAGTGAGATGAACCGTCAGTTGCAGGCGTCGGTAAATGAGCAGGTAAGACAGATTGAAAAAGAACGCCGCAGTGTATTGTATGCCCTGCTTCGTATTGCAAGAGAGAATGCATTTTACGAAGAAACATATATGGAGCGTTTGAGTTATAATTGTAGAAAACTGGCAGAGGCATTGCAGTTGACAGAAGCCTACGATGATGTGATTTCGGACAGTTATATTGAAATGATTGAGTTGGCTGCGCCGTTATGTGATTTGGGAAACATGGCTGTGCCTGCCAAAATTTTACAGAAAAAAAGCGGATTGACACTGGAAGAGAGCAGGATTATGCATACGCATACCACAATAGGCGCGGATATTCTTCGTGATGTGGCAGATGCAGGTAACAATAATAATTTTATTCAAATGGCAATTGATATAGCAAATTACCATCATGAAAATTGGGACGGAAGCGGATATCCGCAGGGACTTAAGGAGAAGGAGATTCCCCTGGCTGCCCAGATTGTGGGAGTAGTCGGTTCTTTCTGTGCGTTGACCGAAGAACGTACTTATAGGGATAAATATTCGGAGCAGCATGCGTGGGATATTATGGAGCAGGATGTAAAGATAAAGTATAATCCGGAACTCTTCCGGATTTTGAGAAAGATTGCCAGACAACTTCGTTAGCAGGATGGTTTTACTATGACAGATGAGGAATTTTTCCGTATTTACCGGCTTTTAAAAGAACGGTATGGCATTGATATGGAACGGAAAAAAGAAATTGTGCAGGGACGTTTGGATAATTATATCCATGCGAAAGGATTTCATAATTACAGTGAATATTTATATGCTCTTTTTGCCGATAAAACGGGGAAAATGGAGCAAGAACTGGTTAATATCCTTACTACTAACCATACTTTTTTCATGCGGGAATTTGAACATTTTGAGTTTTTAAGAAGAGAGGTTCTTCCGCAACTGCGTATCCGTGAAGATAAGCGTAAGGATTTGTGTATCTGGAGTGGCGCGGCATCCACGGGGCAGGAACCGTATATGCTTGCCATGTTGCTAAAAGAGTTTTTCGGACTGGAGCATGATAAATGGGATACCAAGGTGTTGGCAACGGATGTTTCCGTGGAAGCACTTAATCATGCAATAGCAGGAGTATATGATAAGGAGCAGATTGATTGTCTGCCGGATGCGTGGAAGCGCAGGTTTTTAAAGCCGCTTGATAGCGGAGACCAATTTGAGATTACAAAAGAGATTAAAGACGAAGTGTTGTTTAGAAGATTAAACTTAATGGACAACTTTCCGTTTAAACGCAAAATGCATATTGTTTTTTTGCGCAATGTAATGATTTATTTTGATAAAGAAACAAAAGAAGAATTGATTGCAAAGATATATGAGGTAATGGAACCGGGCGGATATCTGTTTGTCGGAAGAACGGAGACGATTGACAGAAGCAATACTCCTTTTAAGATGATCCAGCCCTCCATTTTCCGTAAATAAGAAAGGTGAGAATCAAATATGCGCAAAATACGCGTATTGGTCGTAGAAGATTCTCTGTTGTTCAGGGAACTTTTGGTTAAAAGTTTAAATGCGGATCCCGGGATAGAAGTTGTAGCAACGGCAAGAGATCCTTTTGAAGCAAGGGATAAGATTATAGAGTACAAGCCGGATGTTATGACATTGGATGTGGAACTTCCAAGGATGGGTGGTATTGAATTTTTGCAGAAACTGATGCCGCAATATCCGCTTCCGGTGGTGGTTATCAGTTCACTCAGCGAGAAGGTTTTTGATGCCATGAATGCAGGAGCCGTGGAATTTGTTTTGAAGCCTTCGGGCGCTACGCATGAGCAGTTGCAGGCATTTATGAGAAATGAACTGGCAGTAAAAATTAAGGTCGCTTCCATAGCAAAAGTCGGCAGTTGGAAAAAGCCAACCGGACAGGTTACGGGAGAGCATTTGTCCGGGGAACGTAAGGATTTAATTGTGGCAATCGGAGCCTCTACCGGCGGTACGGAAGCAATTTTTACAGTACTTAAGGAATTTGATTATGATATTCCGGGGGTTGTGATTGTACAACACATGCCGCCTAAGTTTACGGCCATGTATGCCGACAGACTGAATGAGAAATGCCGCGTACAGGTTAAGGAAGCCGAGAATGGGGACATGGTTTTACCGGGACAGGTATTAATAGCACCGGGTGGAGATGCTCACATGAGAGTTGTAAAAAAGAACGGCGGATATCAGGTGGTTATTAAGCAGGGCGAGAAGGTAAACGGACATTGCCCGTCAGTGGATGTATTGTTTGACTCCGTGGCTGAGGCGGCAGGAAAGAATGCCGTTGGAATCATATTAACAGGCATGGGAGGAGACGGTGCCAAAGGTCTTAAGGCTATGCGTGATAAGGGCGCCAGAACCATCGGGCAGGATGAGTCCACATGTGTTGTATACGGAATGCCGAAAGTGGCATATGACATAGGAGCTGTAGAATATCAGCAAAAATTGCCGGATATTGCAAAAAAAGCATATAGTGTGCTTAGCAAAATGTAATTGGCGGAAAGGGTAAATTTATGAGAATTTTATTGGCAGAGGACGATTTTGTAACACGTAAATTTATGACTAACTTTTTATCAAAATACGGGGAGTGCGATGTAACCGTTGACGGTATGGAAGCCGTGGACGCATTTATGATGGCACTTGAAGATGATGACCCATACCAGTTGGTATGCCTGGATATCATGATGCCGGTTATGGACGGTTATCAGGCACTTATGGGTATCCGTAATCTGGAAAAAGAGCGCAATATCCCGAAGGAAAAAGAAGCCAAAATTATTATGACAACGGCGCTTAATGATGAAGGAAACGTTAAGATGGCATTTGAACTGGGATGTACGGTGTATTCCGGTAAACCGATTGACCAGGAAAGATTTGAGCAGGTACTTAAGAAATTTGGTCTGATTGAATAGCAGAAAGGAGTTCCCCATGGCAGAGGATTTTAGCACGCAAGGTATGCTGGATATATACCTGTATGAAAATGGGCAGCTGCTGGAACGACTTCAGGAAATTGTACTGGAGCAGAAAGATGAAGAGTGTTTTGACGAAGACGGAATCAATGAGATATTCCGTGCCATGCACACAATAAAAGGTTCCTCCGGCGTTATGATGTTTGATGAGATTACGAAGATCTCACACAAATTAGAAGACGTATTTTATTATCTCAGGGAGTCCAAGCCGGACAATGTTCCGCATATTGAACTGGTTGAACATGTACTTCAGGTAGTGGATTTCATTTCCAGTGAGATGATTAAAATTGAGAACGGGCAGCAGCCTGACGGAAGCGCCTCCGATTATGTTGCTGCGCTGGATGCATTTTTGAACAAAATTAAAAACGGTGAAGGCGAGCAGACAAAAGAAATCAAAGAGAATGTGCATGTGGAGCCGCAGCAGTTTTATATTGCTCCGATGGCGACCGCGGCAAGCCGTTTTTACAAAATATATATTACCTTCCAGAAGGATTTACCGCTTGCCAATGTGCATGCATATAAGGCAGTTTATGCTTTAAAGGAATTGGCAGAAGATTTGCTGCATTATCCGGAAGATATTATTTCCGATGAAAACGCAGCAGATGAGATTCTGGAAAACGGCTTTAAGATGCTTTTGCAGGCACAGTGTTCTGAGGAAGATATCCGGGCGATTATCAAAGAAGGCTATGATATCCAAAAGGTGGATATCGTGGAGTGTTCGGCCAAGGAATTCCTGCAGGGCTTTGCCAGTGTCGGTTCGGAAATCCGCATTGATTTGGAATCCAGTGTCGAGGACATCCAGGCCAAGGTAGATGGCGGAATGATAATAATGGCTCCGGCCGCGTCACAGGAAGCGCCGGCAACGGAGAAAAAACCGATGGCTCCCGGTGATTTCGTTATTGAATCCAAGGGCCCCGGTACCGGTAAGAAATTAGCTAAGGATAAGCCTAAGAAACACGAGAAAGCAGCATTCATGAGTGTGGATATCCGCAAGATGGATTCCCTTATGGATTTAATCGGTGAACTTGTTATTGCAGAGTCTGTTGTTTTACAGAATCAGGATTTACAGGTTCCGGGCTTAAAATTGGATAACTTTAACAAAGCAGCAAGACAGATGAAAAAGATTTCATCCGATTTGCAGAATACGATTATGAGTATGCGAATGGTACCGCTTACCAATACCTTCCAGAAGATGAACCGTATTGTTTTTGATGTTTCCAGAAAATTAGGCAAAGATATAGAATTCGAAATGATTGGCGACCAGACGGAAGTGGATAAAAATGTCAGTGAGCACATTTCCGATCCGCTGATGCATCTGGTGCGTAACTCCGTGGACCACGGTATTGAAACGCCGGAAGAAAGAGCGGCGGCAGGTAAGACGGAAAAAGGTAAGGTTACATTATCTGCCAAGAACGAATCCGGTAAAATCTGGATTACCGTACAGGATAACGGTAAGGGCCTTGACAGAGCCAAGATTATTGCCAAAGCCAGAAAGCAGGAGTTGCTGGACCCGCGTAAGTTGGACAAGGAATATACGGATAAGGAAGTATTCCAGTTTATTACACTTCCCGGTTTTTCCACCAAAGAAGCGGTTACCGAATATTCCGGACGCGGTGTCGGAATGGACGTTGTAGTTTCCAATTTACAGTCTATCGGAGGAAGTCTTGAGATAGAGAGTGAGCTTGGTGTAGGAAGCCGGATGATTATGAAGATTCCGCTTACCCTTGCCATTATCGACGGTATTGTCATGGAAGTCGGTAAATCTTCTTTCGTAGTGGAAACCGGCTCTGTAAAAGAGTTTATGCGCGCAGATGAGAAGATGCTTATTATGAAGCCGGACGGACAGGAACTGGTTATGGTACGCGGAGAATGTTATCCGGTACTCAGAATAGGTGATTGGTATAAACTTACAGATTATAAAGCAGACCTTGACAGGGGTATGTTTGTTCTTGTAGAAGCAGAGGGTGAGACGATATGCCTTCTTGTGGATACCTTAGTGGGCAAACAGGAAATCGTAGTCAAACCGATTCCGGATTACATTAAGAAAGTAAAAGGACTTTCCG